>DAOPZJ010000059.1 GCA_035353335.1 Oscillospiraceae bacterium
GTTGATATCAATGATCCTTATTGGTTTATGGACATGAATACTTATGACCAGGATATCTTTATGGATTATGATACCATGGTCTCTGACTTTTCCGACAACGGTTATATTTCTGAAGCCAACTGGTATAAGGCATATGACTACACTAAAATAAAGATTTCTGACGTTCGGGACATCATCAAAACCCTCGATACGCAGACCCAGCAGTATATCGATATGGGCGGCACTCTTCGTTTTAATATGCCCACAATCGAACACATGAAGCAATATCTCCCACGCGAAGCAAGCCTTCAAATCACTCTCTGGGTTTTAATTCTTCCGATCATGGTATTGCTTTGTTTCTATATCTTTATGGTCTCAAGGATGAAACTTGAGAGCGAAGCCAACGAAATCTCAGTACTTAAAAGCCGTGGGGCAAGCAGAATGCAGATTTTCAACGGGTACATCATGGAATGGGGGATACTAGCGGGCCTATCCATGATATTCGGTCCGCTGCTCGGTTATTTAAGCTGTTATATCTTGGGTTCGTCAAATGGATTTTTGGATTTCGTCGTCCGGAAAGCGCTTCCGGTGTCCATCGACTGGAAGGCCTTTCTCTACGCACTCGCCGCGATGGTATTGTTTGCAATCGCCATGCTGATCCCCGCTTTCTCCGCTTCAAAGCTCAGCATCGTTGAACACAAGCAGATCTCAGCACGTTCTTCCAAAAAGCCTCTCTGGCAAAAACTCGGTCTTGATTTCATCTTATGCGCCGTATCGATTTACGGTCTTGTCAGATATAAAGATATCTTGAGCAATTTGACCACAAAAGGTACGACAGTGGCCTCAATGGGCGTCGATCCGCTGATGTTCGTCATCACTTCGGCTTTTATGCTTGGCATCGGTCTCTTATTCCTGAGATTTTATCCGTATATTGTTCAATTCTTATTTTACTTGGGAAAGAAAAAATGGACTCCTCCGTTTTATTCCTCCTTCATCCGAATCGGAAGATCGGGCAGCAAAGAAATCTTCGTCATGCTGTTTATTATCTATTCAATTGCGGTCGGCATCTTTTCCGCGAATTCCGCAAGGACAATCAACAATAATCTTGTAGATCGGTATGAGTATCTCAACGGTGCGGATGTGGTTGCGGATATTGATATGAAAGCATTGAAACCCCCGCTTAACTTAGACGCATTGGTCAATGACAATGACTGCGTGGAAGCTGCCGCGGAAGTCATTAATATCCCTCAGGATTCAAATGATTTCGTTCTCAAACTCGGCAACCAGAAACAGAATCCTTTTAATTTGATGGGAATCGAACCATACTCGTTCGGCACAGCTACTACACTGCGTTCTGATTTGTTGCCCTACCATATCAATGAATACCTGAATATCATTAATGGTGCTCAAACCGCGGTTCTGTTATCATCCGATTATGCCGCAAATATCGCCGTGGGTGACTCCGTCACTTTAGAAGGTCCTAACGGCGCTTCGATATCCTGTATCGTTTATGGCTTCGTCGATTACTGGCCGGGTTACAAAAAAACTGTCTACAACGAGGGTGTTGCGGAAAACAAATCGCTTGTTGTCGTAAACTCTTCTCTGTTGAAGCTTCATTTTTCTGATAGTTATCAGAATTATGTTCAGATTTGGATGGCGCGTAAGGACGGTTCTACCATTGAGGATTTTACAAAAGCAATGGGCAAGTCGATTCCGTATCAAGCTGATATCGAAACTCAAGCTGCTATCGGAATGGGCAGACTCACGCTGGATTATGGCTCACTTGCTGTAAAAGACCTGAATTTTTCTTCACAGAAAGTCGTCAAAGTTAAAAATGATCCGACGATTCAAGGTTTTAACGGGATGCTCTCGCTGGTATTTCTGATCACGATGGGCATAACTACCGTAGGTTTCCTGATTTACTGGATTCTCTCGCTGAGAAGCCGTACTCTGCAGTTCGGCATCTACCGCGCAATCGGTATGTCCCAGAACAGCGTCATGGCTATGATCGGAGTTGAACAGATACTCGTTTCTCTGATGTCTATTCTGTTTGGGCTGCTTCTTGGTGATGTGACGAGCTTATTGTTCATCCGTCTGTTTGAAATGGTCTATACAGCGGAAGAACGAGTCATTCCGTTCCAGGTCTTCCATCAGATGTCCGATTATCTAAAAGTCTATCTGGTAATCGGTATTATGATCGCTATCGGCGTCGGTGTTTTGGTCCGGGTTATTTCGTCTATCAAGATCGATCAGGCGCTCAAACTTGGCGAAGATTGATGGAGGTGAATTTATGAACGATCTGATTTTAAAATCCACCGAAATTGTCCGCGATTTCGATACATCCGGCGGCGTCGTCCATGTTCTGAAAGGAATTTCTGTTGAAATCCCCGTTGGGAGACTTACGATTTTCCGCGGCCGTTCCGGCTCGGGCAAAACCACGCTGATCAATATGCTCGGTGCACTGGATTACCCGACTTCGGGCAAGATTTGGTTTCAAGACAAAGAAATTACCTCTCTTTCTGCATTGGAACAAGATAAACTCCGCCGCAACGATTACGGATTTATATTTCAGTCCACAGCACTTGTCGGTATTATGACTGCTTATGAAAACGTTGAATTCGCACTTCGCGTATCGGGTATGGCAGATCCTGCGGAACGCAGAGAACGTGCGATGCACTGCCTTGGATTGGTCGATCTCGGTAAGCGCGCGAATCATATGCCCGGCGAGATGTCCGGCGGCGAACAACAGCGTGTCGCGATCGCACGGGCAATCGCACATAGGCCGAAAGTCGTTTATGCAGATGAGCCGACCGCGGCGCTGGATACTCAGATGGGACTCCAGGTGATGAGTGTTTTCAAACTTTTGATAGAACGCGAAGGCGTCACGATTGTCATGACGACCCATGACCCCAATATGATGGAAGTTGCCGATAAGGTCTATACTTTAGAGGACGGTGTTATTATCGATGAAAAAGTCAACTACTGATGAATTGAATAACACGGTTCATGGTGAACAATTGTATCAGGCTGTCGAATCTGTTGAGCTCTCTGCCGGAATTCCTTCGGAAATTTCGGCAGAAAAGCCGGAACCGATGGTTTATTGTGAAAACTTAGTTAAAATCTTCAAAACCGGAGAAATTGAAGTCATTGCTCTTCAAGGATTGGATCTGACTATTGAAAAAGGTGAATTGACGGCAATCATCGGAAACTCAGGTTCCGGTAAATCTACCCTTTTGAATCTGCTCGGCGGTCTTGATCGCCCCTCCGCAGGCATTCTGAGGGTAAACGGGCAAAACATGCTAAAATTCACCGAACAGCAGATGGTGGAATATAAACGCCATACCGTCGGTTTTGTTTGGCAGAACAACGCAAGAAATTTGATTCCCTATCTCACCGCACAGCAGAATATCGAGCTGCCGTTGTCAATTGTAAACCCGTACATGCCGCGTCAAAAACGTATTGACCGTTCAAAAGAACTTTTGGATATGGTCGGACTTTCCCACCGACTCGGCAATCGGCTCAGCCAGCTGTCCGGCGGTGAGCAGCAGCGTGTCGCGATTGCTTTGGCGCTGGCCAACAATCCCGCGCTATTGTTGGCCGACGAGCCGACCGGCGCTGTTGATACAGCAACCGTAGGTATGATTCTCGATATTTTCAATCGTCTCAACCGCGAACTCGGTTTGACCATCATCATCGTCACCCATGACCGGCAGCTTTCCCGAAAGGTCAACCGCGTTGTCGCAATCCGTGACGGAAGAACCAGCAGTGAATTTATCCGTTATAATTATGCGGATGAGATCGCAGCCAACACGAAACGCCTTGAAAACACGAATCTGAATTTTAATATCGAATCACACGAGGAATTTGTGGTTTTGGACCGCACCGGCCGTCTTCAAATTCCGAAAGAATATTTGGAACGGCTGAACTTAAAAGGCGGAAACAAGTTGAAAATGAGCATGACAGATGATACAATAATTTTGGAACGCCCGAAGGACAAACAGGAAGAACAGGATCCTAAGGAAAAAGGCAGTTCCGAAAAAGCATAAAGGAGGATGTGAAAATTTTGAGAAAATTCACAAAGGCCGTTTTTCTGTTTTTCTTAACAGCGCTGATGATTGTTTCATCGCTTATCGGCTGCGCGGAACCAACACCCGCTTCTTCCGAAACCTCCGGTACGGTTTCATCGGGAATTTCCATCACGGTACCGGGCGACACCAAGAGCACTGTCGTCACCGGAAATCCGCCTGCCCTCAATATCAAAACCGAATATACCACCAGCGAGCTTGAAGGTTATCATGCGATAAACGGTGATTTTCTAGGAATTTTTGAAATTCCGGGGATCAATCTTAAGGAATTGGTCGTCGAAGCCCCCGATAACGATTACTATATGCGCAAAGATCTCCAGGGGAATTACCGCCACGAGGGCATTCTGTTTTTTGATTACCGCTGCCTGCCGAACGATTTTTTCGGAGATAATTCGATCCTGTACGGTCACAATATCGGAAAGAGTAGATACAGCGATAAAATGTTCGGAAAACTGGTCAAGTACCGCGAAGGCGATACCTATCTGAAGGCAAACATTTTTAAATTCACTGCTTATAACGGTTATACATATTATTTCCAACTATTCACCGGTTATGACACCTCCCCATCTTCCAACGGTGATCCCTACTTCTGCGTCACACTCAACTTCAATCAGGACAAGACCTTTCATTTTACCGATATGCGCAGGTATCAGCAATTCACCGGATTTATCAAAGCGGCTTTCGAGCGCTCGGACTTTCAAACGCCGAATCTGGAAGTCGGCTTTTATGATAAAATCCTGACCTTGATTACCTGTGTCTATGACCAGGACAACTGGCGCTATACCCTTCAGGCCAAAATGATGCATACCGATGAAGTAGCCGCCTATTTAGCTGCACATCCGGAAATGGCGAAACCGGGTGAGATCATCGGAAATCCGGAACCTTTTTGATATTTATTATTGTTGTCAGCGCACCGTAAGGTGCGCTGTTTTTATACTTGTCAAAACTATAGCTTTTATTGTATAATGAAATATAACGGTTTTGGAGGTGTCCCGCTTGCAAGAACAGCTTTCGTTGCGCTGTGAGGAGAATGCCGGGCATCTGTCTGTGTTGAGCGGTGTTCCGGTTCGGGTCTTCGACACTTATAACCGCGTTTTTATTGATCAAAGCACCGATGAGCGTAAAAAATTTTTTTGTTCGTTTTGCGGCAATCCGAAGTGTAATCCCGAAAATACCCATTTTTACGGATGCAACGAAGCCTACCGCTGGAACGGAAAGTACATTTATTATTGCCCGATCGGTTTGGTTTTCTGCGCCTCCTCCGTTACCGATGATTCCGGCAAAATGCTGGCCGGCATGATTGCAGGACCTGTAATTATGGGAGAGCAGCGTGACTCGCTTGCAGAGATAAAAGCCCTGAAAACCAGAGAAGCTGCTCAAAAATTGCCTGTGTTCACAACGCAGAAAGTCAATGCGCTCTCATCCTGCCTGTTGGCCAGCGCGGTTCTTTCTTCGGGAATTGCATATGGTCTTGCCGGAAGTTTCGTCTATGAACAGGAAAAGCAGCTCAATGCGATTTTCTCGGCGCACAGCGACTTTTTAGGAGAACAGGAAACCACTTACCCCATCGAGTATGAAAAGACCTTGCACCGTTTGATCGTAGAGCATGACAAAAGCGGCGCGCAGGCTCTATTAAACGAATTGCTCGGGTTTATTTATTTTTCCAGCAATTACGATCTCGATACCATCCGGGAGCGCTCGGTTGAACTGGTAGTTTTATTATCACGCTCTATCATCGATGCCGGTGCGGATGTAAAAGAAATTTTCCTGTCTAACAGCGGTTATATTCATGAAATCGAACAGTTTACCTCTGTGGAGCAATTGAATGTCTGGCTCAGCGTCATGCTGCACCGGTTTATCAATTACACCTTCGACTTTACGCAAGTTAAACACTCTGATGTGGTTTTCAAAGCCATGAATTATATTAAAGCTAATTATGCGGGAAAAATCACGCTGGACGATATCGCAAAGCATGTCTTTTTAAGCCGTTCCTATCTCAGTACAGTTTTCAAAGATGACACAGGGATGAGCGTGACTGATTATATCAAACACATCCGAATTGAAAAAAGCAAGTTGTTTTTACTTGACAACCGAATTAAGTTAGCCGACATTGCCGCGTTATGCGGTTTCGAGGACCAAAGCTATTTTACTAAGGTCTTTCGAAGCGAAGTGGGCATCTCCCCTAAAAAATTTCGTGACAGCGGCGGGCGTATCGTAAATATCAGCAGCAGCAGTAATGCCGGTGCCAAATTATAAAAGGAGCATTAATTATTTATGCACGAAATTCTCGAAAAAAGAGTCCTTAACGACAATACCTGGCTGATGCGTATTGCTGCTCCTCTTGTAGCAAAACGCTGTGAACCGGGTCAATTTATCATCTTTCGCATCGATGAACAAGGCGAACGCGTTCCTTTGACCATTGCTGATTTCGATCGGGCAAATGGCAGCATCACCATTATATTTCAATCCATAGGCGCTTCAACAACAGCACTTTCCAAATTAAACCAAGGCGATTACATCTTGGATTTTACCGGGCCGCTCGGAAACGCATCAAAACTTGAAGGCCATAAAAACGTGGCGATCATCGGCGGCGGCGTCGGTTGCGCAATCGCCTATCCGCAGGCAAAGAAGCTTTTCAATTTGGGATGCAAGGTCGATTTGATCGCGGGCTTTCGCAGCAAGGACATCGTCATGCTTGAAGATGAGATGCGTGCAAACAGCACTCGTCTTTTTATCACAACCGACGACGGCAGTTACGGCGAAAAAGGGCTTGTGACAGATAAATTAAAAGCTCTCATTGAAAGCGGCGAAAAATATGACGAGATTATCGCAATCGGGCCTGTCATTATGATGAAATTTGTCACGATGACCGCCAAAACATACGGCATCCCAGTCACGGTCAGCTTGAATCCGATCATGGTCGACGGCACCGGAATGTGCGGCGGCTGCCGGGTCTCCATCAGCGGAGAAACCAAATTCGCCTGTGTCGATGGCCCGGAATTCGACGGATACAAAGTTGATTTCGACGAACTGATGCGCCGCAATACCGCTTACAAATCACATGAATCCGAGTTATCTCATAAATGCCGTCTGATAAAGGAGTAACAACGAATGCCTAATATGATTCCTCAAAAGACCCCTGCCCTCGAACAGCTTCCCGAACAACGTATCAGAAATTTTGAAGAAGTCGCGCTCGGTTACAACGAAAAAGAAGCTATAGAAGAAGCAAATCGTTGTCTGGAATGCAAGAATCCAAAGTGTGTATCCGGCTGCCCGGTCAACGTAAAAATTCCTGAATTTATCAAACAAATCAAAGGCGGCGATTTTTTTAGCGCTTATGATACGATTTACAGCACCAATTCCTTGCCCGCTGTCTGCGGACGCGTCTGCCCGCAGGAGAGCCAATGCGAGGGTTTATGCGTGCGCGGTATCAAGGGTGAACCGGTCGCCATCGGCCGCTTAGAGCGTTTTGCCGCCGATTATGCGGCAAAGCACAAACATAGCGCTCCGATTGAAAAAGCCGAAAGAAAGGATAAAAAGGTTGCGATCGTCGGCTCGGGTCCTGCGGGGCTTGCCTGCGCGGCGGAGCTCACAAAACGCGGTTATGATGTGACCGTATTTGAGGCATTTCACAAGTTCGGCGGCGTTTTAGCCTACGGCATCCCCGAATTCCGCCTGCCCAAATCCATCGTCGAGGATGAGACTGATAAACTCCGCGAACTCGGTGTGAAATTTCAGTCAAATGCCGTTATCGGAAAATCCCTTACGGTTGATGATCTTTTCGAAGAAGGTTATAAAGCTGTTTTTCTCGGCACCGGTGCAGGACTACCGAAATTCTTAGGCATTTCGGGTGAGAATTTGATCGGCGTTTTCAGCGCAAATGAATATCTGACCCGCATCAATTTGATGAAGGCCTTTTCGGACGATTACGATACGCCTGTACTCAAATTTAATCGTATTGCGGTCGTTGGCGGCGGAAACGTAGCGATGGACGCCGCGCGCTGTGCACGACGCATGGGCAGCGAGGTCTATCTTGTTTATCGACGCACCGAAAACGAGATGCCCGCCAGAGCCGAAGAACGCCACCACGCCAAAGAAGAAGGCATCATTTTTCAGACATTGACCGCACCTGTTGAAGTAGTCGGTGACAAAGACGGCAAAGTGACCGGTTTAAAATGCCGAAAGATGGCACTCGGCGAGCCGGATGCCAGCGGCAGAGCCAAGCCTGTCGAGGTTCGCGACAGTGATTTCATTCTCGAGACCGACGCCGTGATTGCAGCGATCGGCACCTCGCCAAACCCCATCATCGCAAAGAGTACGCAGGATATCAAATTTGACCGACATGGCTGCGCAGTTGTCAGTGAAAACTCTCTGATGACCACAAGATCCGGCGTGTTCGCAGGCGGCGACCTCGTCAGCGGAGCCGCGACTGTTATCTTGGCGATGGGCGCGGGCAAACAGGCAGCGGCGGAAATCGACGACTATCTGAAATAGACAGACGTAAAGAGTTCATATTAAACGGCGGATTAAACCGCCGTTTTTTTGTTGTTTTTGAGTTACAGCCCCTTGTATTATTACAACCGACCGGGGAAAAATAGCTAGTATCTCTAAACTACTATCTGAACGAGGTTGCCATGAAAAGAAAGAGCTTATGCGGTTTAAAAATGTACATGCGCCTTTCGGCAGTTATGCGCGAGTTGTATTCCGAAAAACGGCGCTCCTCCTCCGCAACCGGCAGCAGCGAATGGCTTGCCGATAACTATTATCTGATCTATCGGCGTTCTCGCCGACTGCTCGAATCGTTTGCCCAAATGCCGAACCTCCCTGTTGAAAACGGGGATATCCGCATTCTTGATATCTGCCGCAGCTTTCTGACATTGGATGAAGAACCGAAAATCGAGATTTTCGATACGATCCCGCCTGCGGAATTTTAAAACTCTTTGCTCCGCCGCTCGGTGAAAAAGACCATGCGATCGGGTATACTGCCGATTATCCGGAGGGCGTCAGAGAGAACGGCGGACAATACACGCACGGCGCGTGCTTTTTCGCTTATGCGCTTTTCTCGGCCGGAAGAGCTGATGACGGCTGGCGAATTTTACGCAGTCTCGTGCCTGTGCTCGACCGATTTGTTTTCAACAGCAGTTTCTATTTGGAGCCGTATGCAATTCCCGCCGATATTTCTACGAATCCGCACGCCTACGGGCGCGGCGGCTGGTCACTCTATACCGGTGCGGCGGGTTGGTACTACCGTACAATTTTAGAGAAGATGCTCGGGGTAAACATAACCGGAAACACCGTCACTTTCTCACCCTGCATTCCGACCACGCTCAACGACTGTAAACTCACGCTCACAAACGGCGGCAGAAAGATGTTAATCACCTATCTGAGAAAAGGAGAATCAAAAGTTTTTCAAGACGGACAGGAGAGGATAAGCGTGCAGTTTAAAAATATTGATACGCAAATTGAGGTCTGGTATTAAAGAAGCGGCGGGAAAATTCCCGCCGCTTTTCACGATCATCTTATTACTTTACTGCATATCGTCTTCGGACTGTTCGGTTCTCTCTAGACGCAGCTTATTTTCTTCATTGTTTTGTTTGGCAATTTTACTGATCTTATCAACGATAAAATAGGAATACTTATCGGCATCATGCTCAACCGACTGACGATACACCAGTTTTCCAAGGTCATAATACAGCTTCTGTTTTTCCAGTTCGCCGCAACTGTGTTTGATTTCTTTTCCGACCTTTTTTGAGACATCGTTCAGTTTCCCGCTAAATTCACCCGAAGCGGATTTTGCTTTTTTCACAACCTCGTCGGTTTTTTGCAACGCATTCCGGGTGCAATTACAAAAATCTTTCTTCGCATTGGACGCGCAGCAATTCGCCTTTTTGCATTGTTTCTTGGAATAATCGATCACTTTTCTGACGATATCACCGGTAACACGACTCTCGTCGGCAATCTTCTTCAGTTTACCGACCGTTTTTTCTCCCACTTCAACAGCGGCGTCAAGTACCTTTTTTACCACGATGTCCATTGCGATGCCTCCTTAAATCTTGATAAATTCCTGTAAAAGCGAACTCTTCGGGACAATTTGCTGATTCAGTTTCGGAATTTCTTTTAATGCCCTTCGGATTGATTTTAACATATCTCCGTGAATTTTATACTCCTGCGGTAAAATCGTTTCCGCGCACTCTTTAAATACGGATAACTCATAATCGAAAAAGGTATCGATACATACATCCGCACCGCCGACATAAGGCGTGACATTTTGATCTTCTCCGTGAAGCACGCTGTCCCACATGTTGATGGTCTTTTCCGCGCTTGCTCCGCGGTAATGATAATCCCGAACGGTTCTGCGTAAAAAGCGAACGTCCCGAATGCTCATCAGCTGCTTGGAACCGTCAAAAATCTCCGCCAACGGCTCCACAAAAACGCGCAATACCCTTCCGGATTCCACCGAAGCCGCGACTGCCGGATTCAGCGCATTGATTCCTTCCAACATTATAACACCATCCGCACGCGGTGTCACGCTTTTTACGGAATTTGTCCGTCTTGCCGTGATAAAATCAAAAATCGGGATGTTTGCAGTCTTTCCGACTGATAGATCGTAGATTACTGTGTTCATCATTTCCACATCAATCGAGGCCAGTGATTCGATGTCATAAGTGCCGTCGGGCAAAATCGGGCACTCGTCGCGGTTTTTATAAAAGTCATCCATCGAGAGCTCGGTGCTGCACAGCCCGTGGCTCTCCAATATCGCATCAATGGCAAGCGTTGAACTGGTTTTGCAAGAGGCCGAACCGCCCGCGATCAGAATGACTTTATATCCACCGTCCATAATCAGATCGGCAGCGGCGACAAGGCGATTTTTAATTTTTTCTTCAACCGGTGCGACATCTTTTTCGGTGAGTTTATTTAAGTCGTCAATCTGATATCTCATATAATACGGTTTGCCTCCCTCTCGATGAATTCTCTCTTTTTTGCGCACATCTCGTCAAAATGCTTGATATACTCAAGCGGCAGACGCTGATTAAAAAATCGGACCAGATCGTTTTGCCTGTGCACCGCTTTTGTCACGCTACCGGCACCGCAGCCGTAGATGCTGTGCAGCTCATCCATCATGTATATGTTGTAAAGTCCGAAAGAATCCGACTTGCACCATCCCACGTTTTCACCGCCGCCGCTGATGTCGCGCTGGCGATAGAGATAATACGGAGAATAATCCCCATCTAACAGTATATTCGCACACCTATCAAGTCCGTGCTCGACAGTCTCACTTTGAATGAGTTCATCCGCCCCGCCCTCCTGTGCCAACTTCGAGCCGCGCTTTTTTGCGTAGCTGTGAATGGTGATATTGGCGGGAGAAAGCGCTTGAATTCCTATGACACTCTCGACAAAGCCGTCCTCGGTGTCGCCGGGTAAACCAGCGATCAAATCGACATTAATATCGGTAAAACCCGCTTTGACAGCACTTTCAAAAGCATCGTAAAATTGTTTAACCGTGTGTTTTCTACCGATGCGTTCTAACACCGGATCATGCAGGGTCTGCGGATTGATTGAGATGCGGGCGTTGCAAACACCATGCAGCGCTTTGAGCTTTTCGGAGGTGATGGCGTCGGGGCGGCCGAGTTCCACGGTCAACTCACGGTGTTCGGGTGCGTTTTTCGCGAGGACTCGGGTAAGTTCCGAAAGCTGTTTCGACGATAAAATTGCGGGAGTTCCGCCGCCGATGTAGACTGTGACTATTTTTTGCCCTGTCTTTTGCATATATGCGCAGGTCTCGGCAATCTCGGTATGCAGCAGCTTCAGGTATTGACCGATTTGGTTTTGGTCGTACCGATCGTTGTCTTGTGAGACAAACGAGCAATAGGTGCAACGGCTGGGGCAATACGGAATCGAAATATACAAACTGCACTCGTCAGTTGTGGAAACAACACCGGATTTGATGCGGTTTTCGGCGACCAAAGCGCAAAGATGTGTCTTTTTTTCACTAACGTAATAATCGTCAATAAAAACGCGTTCGGCTTGTTCTTGCGAGCTTTCGGCGGTCAGACCCATGAACAGTTTTGCAGGGCGGACACCGGTTAAAATGCCCCAAGTTGGTTTTCGATTGCAAAAACGCATCCCCACCCGATAATACGCTCTTCCGAGCGCAAGATCGAGATCGGGTGCGCAGAGGTATTCGGATTGTCTGACGGGTTCGCTGTCGGTTTCAGTGTGGGTTTCATCGGTGAGGACAACTGTAATGGTTTCACCTAATTTTTGAACGGTTACATTAATATCAGCGTCGCCCTCGAAAATGACCATTTCCCCGATGAAAAATGCTTTCGTCAGGTTGATCGACTCGTACAGAAGCGTTTCGGGTGCAATTACTTTTACCATGGCAGATACGGGTTGTTTTTCCGTTCTTCGCCGACTGTGGTTGAGGGGCCGTGACCAGGCAGCAAAGCTACGTCATCGGGCAACAACGTCAGCCGGGAAATTGACTGCATCAATTCATCCAAATTGCCGCCGCGCAGATCGGTTCTGCCCACGCCGTCCCGAAAGATCGTGTCTCCGCAAAAAAGCGTTTTCCCGAGTTGATAGCAACAGCTTCCCGGAGAATGTCCGGGCGTGTGCAGCACTTTGATTTGATCATCGCCAAACGGCAGAAAATCTCCGTCACAGACAACTGTATCGGGCTCGTGCTGCTCGGGTTTAATAAAAAATCCAAACGGATAGTCCCTGCCGGTTTGGGTTCGCAGCACTTCTTCATCGCCGACATTGATCACGAGTTTTGCATCTGGAAATTCGGATTTGAGATCGGAAATGCCGCCGATATGGTCGAAATGAGCGTGCGTCAGCAGGATATACTCTAAGCCGCATTTAAACATTGCGACCGTCTCCCGCAAATTACGGGAAGCAATCGCGGGATCGATGACGGCGGTATGCGTGCCGTTGTTGAAAACATAGGCATTGGTTCCAAAAGCGCCGAGTTCGAGCGTGATGATTTTCGTTATCATTTTTTAAAGGAGATATATTCCCCGAGAAGGTCAATGCAGTTTTGCACGTCGTTGAGATCAACCATCGAGATCGGGCCGTGGCCGTAGCGGGTCGGGATCGAGATGCCGCCGGTCTTTTTGCCCTCGCCGACCTGATTGATCGCGCCCGCATCGGTGCCTCCTCCGGCAAGCACTTCGAGCTGAACCTTGATATTTTTTTCGGCTGCGATATCTTTCATCTTTTTGACGATCCCCTGATCGCAGATGACCGACATGTCCATCACTTTGATGGCGGCACCGCCGCCGAGCACCGGATTGCCTTTTCCGGCGGATTCGGGCGTGTCGAAGCAGCCGCCGATGTCGACCGCGATGCCTTCGTCGGGATCAATCAGCTGCGCCGCTGTTCTCGCGCCTCGCAAGCCGACTTCTTCCTGACTGCTGAAAACATAGTAAATATCGTCTACAGGGTTTTGATATTTCTTCATGCACTCGAGCAAGATATAGCAGCCGATGCGGTTGTCGAGCGCTTTGGTGCAGACGCGGTTGTTTGCCATCTCGGTGTACGGTGCGTCGTAGCAGGCGAAATCACCGACCGAGAGCAGTTTTTCGGCATCTTCTTTATCTTTTGCGCCGATATCGGCATAGAGCTTGGTGAAGTTGCCTTTGACATCGTCATAAGCACAGTCGGCAGAGACCGCACCGATTACACCGTTTGCAAACCGGATGCGCTGGCCGATTGTGAGCGGAATCGGAATGCCCCCGACAGCGCGAATGCGAACCATGCCGCCCGAGGTGAACGACATGACACAAAAGCCGATTTCGTCCATATGGGCGCTCGGCATGATCTTTTTCGGGGTCTTGGAGCTGCCCTTTTTAACCGCAATCACGCTGCCGAGTCCGCCTTCGATGAATTCATCAACATAGGGCGCGGCGGTCTTTTTGATAAATTCGGCAACTCCGGTCTCGACGCCGCTGACGCCGAATCGCTGGGTGAGTTCCTTTAGAAGCATTACTTATATCCTCCGTAAGTTTTATAAAATTCCGTTCAAGTCGCTGTTATAAAGCGCTTTCATCAGATCGATCATGTATCCGACGTCGTCCGCACCGACATATTCGCGCACCGCGTGCATCGACAGACATGCATTGCCGATATCAACCGTGACCACGCCGTATTCCGCTGCGATGCCCGGGCCAATCGTGCCGCCGCCGCGTTCATCGCTGCGGTTGACTTGAATCTGATAAGGAATTTTGTTACGCTCGCAAAGCATTTTAAAAGCAGCAGAACCCGCCGAAGATGTCGCATAACTTTGGCGCTCGGTAAGTTTGAGCACCGGGCCGTTGTTCAGCACCACGGGATAAGCCGGGTCGTATTTGCCCGCATAAGCCGGGTGGGTGGCGTGCGCCATATCGGAGGAAAAGACAAGCGAATGCGCGAGTGCGCGGTATTTGTTTTCCTGGCTGACTGCGAACTTTTCACAGATGCGGTCGATAATCATCTGCATGGTGTTGCTTCTTGCGCCTCTTGTTGAACCTGAACCGATCTCTTCATGGTCATAAGCGAATGCTAAGCAGGTATTGTCACTGTCGATTGCCTCGCAGAAAGCCGTGAACGCGGTGAACGCCATCTCGGCGTCGTCGGTGCGGCAAGCGGAGATGAAATCGCCGTCAATGCCGGTAAAGCAGCCGGGGGTGCAGTCATAGGGTGCGAGCTCGAAGCTGAGGATGTCCTCTTCTTTGACGCCCGCCTGCTCCGCCAGATAACCCATAAACCGCTTTTTCTCGCCCGCTTTGCATAAAAACGGGCAGGTCTCAGTTTGGAGATTGAACTTAGCGCCGTCGTTGACCTCGCGCACAACATGGATTGCCGCGCTCGGGATGACGAGAATCGGCTTGTCAATGTTGACATTGACACAGCGGACGTTTTCGCCGTCTTTGACGCAGACACGCCCGGCAAGGCCTAACGGTCTGTCCATCCAGCCGTGGACGATCAAGCCGCCGTAGCCCTCGACCGAAAGCCGTTCATAACCGCCGTCGAGCGTCGAACCGCCCGGTTTAACCCGAAAGCCGGGTGAATCGTGGTGGGCGGCGACGATGCGCATACCGGTCTCCTCAATCGGTTTTGTGCCGATTTTAAAAGCCGCGATCTGGGTGCCGTCCTTGATGATATAATACGCTTTTGAGCGCTCTAAATTCCATGAATTGCCGTCTTTAATCTCGGTTGCGCCGGCTTTGTCGAGCATGTCTTTGAGCAGATCGACCGATTGGAACGGCGTCGGGGCGTTGTTTAAGTAATCGAGCAGTTTTTTTGCGTATTTTTTCTTGTCCATTTCTTTGCAATTCCTTTCAAAAACTTGCTATATCATAACACTTTCGTGCTCATTCTGTCAACCTTATCCGGGGGTTTCACTCGGCGTTTCGAAGGCCTCTTCAATCTTTTGACGCAATAGTTTTGCCTCGCCGCAATCGATGTTTGCAGCGCGGATTTCGCGTGGGGTAAAACAGTTGATGTCGGCAGCGATGTGAGCCGGCGCTTTGGTGAGCACAAGCGTTCTATCCCCGAGCAGCCACGCCTCGGAAAAGCTGTGCGTGACCGCGATCACGGTCTTGG
>DAOPZJ010000060.1:0-10802 GCA_035353335.1 Oscillospiraceae bacterium
GGAGCAGACGCCGTCGCTTGTGTGAAATCAACCTGTTACAACTTGTGCAAAGCGAATTACGGCGTTACTGTCCTGTCGGATTGCATTACCAGTTATGATAAACGGAAAATTGATGAAATGCTGCGTTATTATGAAAGCCAGGGCAGTAAAATTATTTGTTTGAATGACCTTTTAGTTTAAGTCCTTTCCATATGAACCGCATTGCGCGGCGGGCGAAAAACGCCCGCCGCTTTGCCGTTTATCGATCAATGTTGTGCGTCCTGCATGGTTACTGGTCGCCTTGTTCCCGTCATGTGATTTTTTGTTTTGTGAGAACATATTGAAACAAACCTTAACCCTTGTAGCAGAGCGATTTAGATGTCGGCGGTTCGCGAGTGTATAAAAAAGATGTTTTAGCTTTTTGGGGCTTGGCGAGAGTACAAGTTCATGTATTTTTTTGGCGGCGCTCCATATCGCTCTCGGAATTTGACGATGAAATAGGCAGGCGTGTTAAAGCCACACTCGAACGCAATTTCATTGACTGACAGGGAGGAACTCATGAGAAGCTGAACGGATAGAATCAAGCGCAGCTCGAGAATATACTCCGAAATGCTTCGTCCGGCTTCACGAATAAACAGACTGCCCATGTAATGCGGGTTGAGATGAAAAATCCCAGCCAGCTCGCTTACACTGAGTTTCTTACGATAATTGCTGTTTATATAATTTATTATGCTTTGCACATGGCGGCTGTAGCTTGAATTTCTGTTGGCGGTTAAATGATATTTGCGGATAAAAGCGACTAATATTTCACAGAAAACAGCGGAAAGAACGGAGGGAGAATAGAAATCCGAGTTTTTGATTTCGGAGGCGAGACACTTGATTTTTTCAATCAGCGCGTCAAGCTCATTTTCATCGAATTTTACGTAGAGAGCGTTGTCTTCCGTCATGAGGTTCGCTGCCAACTCCTTTGGTATAAAATCCACCGAGAAGCGTATATTGTACGATTTCAACTTGTTGTTTTCGTCCTGATGCGTGGTGTGGAGGTTGTTCGGCGTTCTGAGGTACGCGCAGCCGCGAGACATACTGAATGATGATTTCTTCAGAATTTGCACACCCATTCCTCCGTACACAAGCTCAAATTCGTAGTAGCTGTGCGCGTGAAGGGAGTTCTGCAGATGCTTCTCGCTTATTCCGTCGTACCTGTGCGTGACGGTAAGCATGGAATCCGCGTTTTTATATTCCGCATAATCGAATTTATCGGTTATATCGTCAAATTCTATAGAATTGATGTAAATGACATTTTTGATATTACTCTCCATTACATCTCAGTCTCCCGATTTTCAGTATTATTGCGGTAAAATTCTTGATTGCCGCAATAATATTAAACTATTTTATTGTCATAGTGTCAACCGCATCAATCGTGCAAATGTGCAATTTATTATATTATTACTGCCGATTATTAATTATTATCAGGCGATTGTGATGCTATAATAAAATCACGCAGACCGGTTCTGCGAAAGAAGCGGCAAAATATGAAAGGGATATAATTTATGTTAAGTATTGATTATAAGGATTACGTAATCAGACTCTCCGATCCGGAAGTTTATGTGGATAACTTGGCCCGTCGGAGAAGCGGACACATGACGCACGCGATGACCGAATTTGCTGAGGGAAAATTCATCGATTTCAACTCGAGCTGCTCCGCAGTACGCGCAGCCGGACACTCGGCCTACGGATTTGTCGAATACCGCATAACGGAAGACTGCGGCAAAACCTATTCCGAGCCCCGCGTGCTTCCGTTTTCACGTGAGGCGTTCCTTGACGGTGTTTTCACCGTTTCGGTCGAGAAAGCGGTAACCTGCGGGGACGGCAGTATTTTGGCTTTTTGTCTGCGAAACACGATGCTTGAACCGGTCTGCTGCGAGCCGTGGCTAACACCGATGGCGGTTTGCAGCCGCGACGGCGGTGAAACCTGGGGAAAGCCGTTTGAGGTATCGCCTTATCCCGGCAGAATTTATGACGTTCTGACTGTCCGAGACAAGGTTATTTTTCTTGAATTCAAGAATGAGCATTTCATCGGAAGCGGACCAAAGCACAAGTATTCCGTATTTATCAGCGAAAACAACGGCGCGGATTTCTGCGAAACCGAACTTCCCATCGACGGAATCGGCAGGGGTTATGGTTCGATTCTGTGCGACGGCAACGGTATTCTTCACGCTTATGCCTACAATGTGAACGACGAACGGCATATGGACCACGCTATAAGTTCCGACCTCGGAAAAACATGGCAAAATGTCGAGCCATGCTATCTGAACCGTGGAATCCGCAATCCTCAGACCGCACTGATTGATGGGGTTTATGTTCTGCACGGACGCGGAGAGAATGCAAACGGTTTTGTTTTCTATTTTTCAACTGACGGCTGCACCTGGAGCGAAGCTTCGTTCGCAGGTGATAAGAGCGGAGGCTGCTACTATTCAAACAATCTGCTGCTAAATGATGCCGGAAGAAATTTTCTGCTGATACAGTATTCCGAGATGTGTACAAACGCGGACTCTAAGCCGGGGGAAAATTCTCAGGTGGACGTGATGCACAGAACGCTTGAGATTATTAGAAGATAATGAAAATGGACAGACTTTTTCGGATAAATGAAAAGTTGGCAAACGGGGAAATCCTTTACGGAACACACGTATTCTGCGGCGCTCCGCCGCTCACTGAATGTCTCGCGCAGATCGGATTCGATTTGCTTTGGATTGATATGGAGCATACCGCAATCGGAATCGAGAGCCTGCAAAACAATCTGATTGCAGCCCGCGCGGGCGGAACGCCTGCGATAGTCAGGATACCGTGGAACGAAAAGGTATTGGCAAAGCCTGTGCTTGATATGGGGCCGGACGGAATTATATTCCCGGATATCAGAACCGCCGATGAAGCTCGCGCCGCCGTTTCCGCCTGCGAATATCCGCCGAATGGAGAACGCGGCTACGGCCCGCTGCGCGCACTCAACTACGGCGGCATTGACAAGACCGATTATGTTGATCGTTTATACCGCAGGACACAGCGTTTTTTGCAGATCGAACATATCGATGCGGTTAATAATCTCGAGGAAATAACCGCGGTTGAAGGGGTCGACGGATACATTGTCGGACCGAACGATCTCTCCGGCTCCGCCGGGCACATCGGACGATACGATCACCCGGATATGACGCAGATTTACGACCGCATCGGAGAAGTTATGCGCAGGCACGGCAAATTATTTGGCGTATCTCTCGGCTACGACCCGGATATTATGTCCGAATGGCTTGAGCGCGGCGCAAAAATGATTTTTTCGGGCAATGATGTCGGTTATGTTTTTGACGGCGCGTCGAATCTGCTTCGCGATCTTAAACGGTTAAGCAAATAATTTTTTATTTGAGAAGATACGACCTTATTACCGGAGACCGCGGAGAAATAGAAGCCGCAACAGAAACGATTTAAAAAGCGGGATGCGAAGAGAAGAAATTACCGGAAAGTATGGTAATAATAAAAAAAATATTATATAATCAACGCATGATAGTTCTTATTGTTTTTGAATTAAAATATGTGGGTTTCCGCAGCGCATAGCCTTTTGGGATGTGAGGGCAAGGTGAATTTGATGAAAACCGCACCATTCAAAGAAAAATACGGGCCGTACGCGTTGGTCGCGGCCGGCTCCGACGGATTGGGCTTTGCGTATGCCGAGGCGATTGCAAAGCGGGGATTGAACTTGGTTTTAATTGCCCGTCAGCAAGAGCGGCTCAAAGCTGCGGCGGCCCGGCTGAGAGATACATATAACATCGATGTGATTGCCGTTGCGGCGGATATGGCGGATTTTGAAAATGTGAAACAACAGATCGTCGCTTTGAATGTTTCGATTGGGTTGTTAATTTACAATGCCGCATACGCTCCGATCGGCCTGTTCGAAAACACCGGCGAAGATCGTTTGGCGCTTGCCGCAGCCGTGAACGTGAAAGCGCCGCTGCTGCTGACAAAACTCTTATCCGAGCCGATGATTCAACAAAAACGAGGTGGCATTGTGCTGATGTCGTCGCTCGCCGGAGGGCAGGGCAGCCCGAACCTCGCGACTTATGCGGCGACAAAATCATTTAACGCCATATTGGCCGAAGGCCTTTGGAAAGAGCTGAAACCGCACGGTGTTGATGTGATTGCCTGCTGTGCCGGCGCGATCCTGACGCCCGGTTATCAACAGGCCGAAAAGGCCAAACCGGCGCCGGGTACGATGGAAGCAAGCGAAGCCGCCGAGCAGACGCTGAACGCGTTGGGCAGAGGGCCTATCATCATTCCCGGCGTCACGAACAAAATCGGCCGTTTTGTGCTCTCCAGAATTTTGAGCCGAAAAGCCGCCATCAATCTCATGTCGAAGAATACGGGAGGATTGTCATGAAGATATTTTTAGGGTTGGTGACTCCGCTGATCGTTTACGCGGGCATCACGCTGCTGCACGTTATCATCCCGTCTAAAAAGGTCAGGGGATATGTCAAAAACGAAACGACGGGCGAGGTCTTGACTTATCGGATCAACGGAAAATTCGTGCTTTGGACAAGCATCCTAATTTGGTTTCTGCTTGGGTATACTAACTTTGTCCCTTACACGTGGCTGTATGACAACCGTTGGCTGTGTCTGATCGGCGGGGTCATCATCGGGCTTACTTACTCTTTTTACATGGTTTTAAAACATCCGTCCACGGGCAAATCGTTCTTAGCGGACCTTTGATTTGGCAGGGTCAAAAACCCGCAATTAAAAGGCGGCTTTGTCGATGCAAAGCTGTGGCTGTATCTGATCGGCGCGGTGATGCTCCAGCTGAACGTGCTTTCGTTTGCGGCGTATCACGTATTGAACGTGCAAAATATCAACTACGGGTTCCTGCTCGGCTGCGCGATGCTGACCTGGTTTTGCTTTGAGTATCTCATCTTTGAAAAAGTGCATCTGTGGACATACGATTTTATCGCCGAGCGGGTCGGGTTCAAATTGGGATTCGGCTGTTTGGCGTTTTACCCCTATTTTTATGCGGTTGCGCTTTGGTTTACTGCAAACCTCCCCGATCCCGGTCATCCCGTGTGGCTGACCGCGCTCTTCGGCGTACTCTTCCTCTTTGGGTGGGTGTTCACACGCGGCGCGAATATGCAAAAGTATTACTTTAAAACGCAGCCCGACAAAAAATTTCTTTGGATGACCCCCGAGGTGCTCAGTAACGGCAGCAAGACCCTGCTTGCGAGCGGTTTTTGGGGCGCAAGCCGCCACATCAATTATTTTGGGGAGATCATTCAGGCGCTTGCGATCGCCCTTGCCGCCGGTTACATCGGGGTTTGGCCGGTATGGCTGTATCCGGCGTATTACATCGGGTTGATGTTTTCTCGCCAAGTCGACGACGACAAGATTTGCAAAGAAAAATACGGAGACCTTTGGGATCAATACACCCAAAAGGTGAAATACAAGATCATTCCGTTTATTTATTGAGTACGGATTAGCAAGGTGTGGAAGAAAACCGAAGGGTGTTTGGAAGATAGGAAAGCAATATGAAAAAGTCGAATTCAAATTTGATCATCGTTATCATTCTGGTACTGCTTTCAGTGCTTGTATATGCCGTTCAAATGATAATTTTTGATTCTCCCCGCGACACAGGATTCTACCTGTTTCAAGATCTCGCCTTCCTTCCGCTTCAGATCGCGATTGTTACGATCGTACTCGGCAAATACCTGAAAAGCCGTGAAAAAGCCGAGAGATTGAAAAAAATCAGCGTGGTGATTAACGCGTTTTTCAGTGAAGCAGGTACAGAAATCCTGATGAATCTGGCCGTCTTCAGCAAGAACTGTGACGAGATCAGGTCAAAGCTGGATGTACAGACAGATTGGTCTGACAGTGTTTTTTCAAAGACCGTAAAATACCTGCTGAATGCAGATATACAAATTGATTGCAGCGCAAAGCAACTGGGGACTTTGAAAGAGCTGATGAAAAACAAGAGAGACTTTTTGATGAAAATCATTGAAAACCCGAATCTTTTGGAGCACGATACTTTTACGGATATGCTCCTTTCGGTTTTTCATGTGATGGAAGAATTAACGGCAAGAAGTGAATTCGAAGAGGGGTGCAGCGCCGATATGGCGCACATTTCAAATGATCTGAAAAGAGCATATAAAGCCCTACTCATACAATGGGTTGAATACATGAGGCATCTGCACACGGAATACCCATATCTCTATTCTCTTGAGATTCGAAAAAATCCGTTCTTTAAAGACAGAAGTGTTGTGATCAGGTAATTGAGTTTCTATACCGGCGACTTCCATCCGATTGCCGTCCTACTGACACTAATTACGTAATAAAACGGAGGTTCGTATGAATATACAGATTTTCGGGATCTCAAAATGTTTTGATACCAAGAAAGCGCAGCGGTATTTCAGCGAGCGCAAAATCAAGGTGCAATTCATTGACCTGAAGGAAAAGCCCATGAGCCGCGGTGAGTTTAACAGTGTGAAAGCTGCCGTCGGCGGTTATGAAAAGCTGGTTGACGAGAACTGCAAGGATCAGGATTTATTGGCACTTTATAAGTACCTGACCAAGGAGGCAAAGGAAGAAAAAATCCTTGAAAATCAAGTACTCCTGAAAACCCCAATCGTCCGCAACGGCAAGCAAGCGACTGTCGGCTACGCGCCGGAGGTTTGGAAAACATGGGCGTGAGGGTATGTCTTCGAGTCACCTTGTTTACAAACTGATCCAGAAAAACGGGGTATACCCCGAAATGGTTCAGGCGCAGGCGCAGTGGTATCGGTGATAAACACGCGAGATGGGGAGAAAAAAGGAGCGTTTTCACCGTATATTGACATTTTACTCCAAACATTTATAATGGAGTTGTTAGGATTTGGGAACTAAATCTATTAATCGAACGGAGATATGAAAACACATATGCTTAAATTATTTAAAAGGTCCTATGCGTTATATTGGGTATTGACAATGCTCGGTATTATTCCGATTGCCGCTTTAATTTGGAATAATTATCCCATTGGGTTGCTCTATATTATAGCAATTCCCGTTTGGATGATTATTGCGGGTATGATCGCCAATATATATGGAGTAAAATTAACCCAAAATATGAACGCAACGCTGAACGATGAATGCAATACCAAAGATTTCATTGCATTTTATGAAAAGGCATTAGAAAAAGAAAATATCAATTACTTAAGAAGTTATATTTTATTAAATTTGAGCGCAGGCTATTTGTCAAGCGGAGATTTCGCGGCTGGCAAACAGATTTTGGATATGGTGAGCAGAATTCCGGACACAAAAGACGGGGCTTCGCATACTGTATGCTTCTTTAATAACCTTGCGGTATATTACATAAGAACAAATGAATTGGATTACGCAGAAAATACGTTGAAAAATTTGAATGAGGCATTAAAAAATCCCAAGCTGGATACAAAATATTATGTACGGTACGAACGATTGTACAGCTTCGGAAATGTCGTAATCAATGTGGCAAGAGGAAATTATAACGGCGCAGAAGATTATTTAAATATGCTCTTTGACAAAGACAAAACGCTGCTTATGAAAGTTTCAGCAAAGTATTACTTGGGCGATTTATACGTCCGTTTGGGCGATCCCGAAAAAGCGGCGTCGGCTTTTGAATACGTTCTGCAAAACGGCAATGACACCTATTACGCTCAAAGAGCCAGCGAATATCTCGGCAAACCTCTCATAACCGCATTACCGCCAGTTAAGCCGTAGGATGGATTTGAAACCTATATATATGACCGAGTAAAATTTGTTACAGAAAGGAAAGCAAAATGGACGACTGGAGGAATGGGCGTAACTGCTGTTATACTTATTTTAAGATTACCGGTGATTTCGATCCCGATGTTGTCACCGGAATTATAGGATTAGTCCCTTTGGAATTTTGGCGTAGCGGTGATTTACGTAAAAATGGAACTGTTTATAATTTTTCTTTGTGGGAATACGGAAGATGTGATGAATATGATGTTTACGTTGAAAATCAAATGATGAAAACGATACAAGACTTAATACCGAAAACAGATATTCTCTGCAAAATCAAAAAACAATACGATGTTAATTTTACTCTTGAGATAGTCCCTTCCATATATGTGAACGACATCAATCCATGTTTAGCCCCCAATAGAGAGGTAATAAAGTTTTGTTATGAAACAGAGACAGATTTAGACATTGACCTGTATGTTTTTAATTCTTCCGAAGACTAATCGACGAGATTTTAAATGATTATTTGAAAACTGTTTATGAGGTAAAATGATGGATTTGCCTATCAAAGCATTTTGTCTGAACGGAAATAACGGAAAAATCGAATTAATCATTACCGAAGTGTTGGGATATCCCGATAATACATCAATCGAAGGCGGATATGATGTTAAAGGAATTCTCAATATAAATATTGGGTGTTACTTTGTTCGATATGATAATTTTTATTTTGCCACGGGAGTGCTTTATAGATTCCTTGAGGGTTTGGAGGCATGTTATCAAAATTTGAAAGGCAAAGCGGAATACAAGCATTTGTATGAACGTGACTTAGAATTCACTTTAGAGATGAAGAGTTTAGGTCATGCAATGATAAGCGGAACATTTCGAGAGGATCCGGCCGTAAGCACTGCGTTGAACTTTGAAATGTCAACGGATCAGACATTTATGAAATCAGCTATCAGCGATATAAAAAATGTGATGAAACTCTTTGGTGGATATACAGGGTTAAAAGATCAATAAGCAAAATACATGCAAGAAAGCGTTTGGCCTTGTTTTAAACCATTGTTTAAAGGAGAATCCTATGCCGAGAAAATTGTTTTACCAACTGACCGCAAAGGTCGTGAGCGGGGCGGTGCTGCTCTCGTTTTGGCAGTCGACGCCGGTCTACCACGACAAATCCATGCCGGCGGACACGGTTTTTACAATCTACCGCAAACCGGAGCCGGAGTTTGCCTTCGGTCAGGATTATGAGGAATACTTTGACTCCACGCAAATCGAGCAGGCCGAGGTTCTCTATCGGGGCACGCTGGAGCTCTTTTATAAAAGGCGGTATTTCTACACGGACGAACCCGTTCAGATCGGCATGACTTACTGTTATTGGGTCGGTGTATTTGGGGACGCCCATCCGCCGTTCGGCCCCTGTTTTGTCAAAGTGCGGGATGAGGCGGTCTGGTGGCCTTATGAGAAAATCAACAACACGATGAATCAGCTGTCGGCGGAGTTTCAAGGGCTTGTCACGGTCAAAGAGTACGGGTTCACCACGATGAAAAAGTCGCTCAAAGGCCTGATTGCGGGGAACAGCAATCATCCGATCGCTTTGATCGGAACCATACATGCCGGGGAATCCGGGCCGGAACTCATATTACCCGCGCTCCGAAAATTGCTTGAAAATGACTCAGAGTTACTGCGTAAAGTCGGTATTGCGGCGCTGCCTACGGTCAACGCCGACAGCAGAGAGCGCTTGGTTCTGGGCGAACCCCAGTATATCCGCACCAACCCCTGCGGCGTGGACATCAACCGCAACTTTGACGCGGACTGGAACACGGTGGACTACACCTACGGCTACGATACCTCGCAATACGGCGGGCAGACCTATCGGGGGCCGTTTCCGAATTCCGAAGAGGAGACCAAAGCGGTCATTCGCTTTATCGAGGAGGTAAAACCCCGCGCCGTTCTTTCGTTTCATTGCCTTGCGAGCATCTGTGACGATTCTTTTTATACCGCTTCTTGTGCAAAAGAAGATGACGCTTATCGGCAGTCCTGCCGAAAGGTAGTAGATTTATTTAAAACAGGGTTTCGCAATAAGCCCTGCGGCGCCGATCCGGGGTATATCTGCAACGACGGCAGTTTGCCGGCCTATGTCTACCGCAAATACGGCATCCCCTGCTTTGATCTGGAGTTTTCGGGGGATGAGGAGGGTAAGTGCTGTCTGACCGATCACACCACCAAAGAGGTCATCGAACTCTATCAGCAGCGTCACTATCAAGGTTTGTGGAATTTGATCAAAGGGCTGACGGAATGATATTTCTATCAAAGTTCTGCAACCAATTTAAAGCAAACGATTGGAGATAAACATTTTGAACAAAGAACTGTTAACAATTAAAACTGAGAATATTTCCATGATTGGCGGCACACAATTTTGGTTTGAAAAAAAGTGGCAGCGTATGTCCGGCTGCGGAGCAACAGTTGCGTCAAACATGATGTGGTACATTCAAAAATCGAGATTTAACGGCATCTGCGATGAGGGAAAGTCCGAAAAAGCTGATTTTTTTGCGCTGATGACCGAGATGTTTTGCTTTATAACCCCCGGATTCGGCGGCGTTAATAAATCTGGCATATTTACAAAAGGCGCACTGGAATATGCAGCAAAGCATGGTGTAAAACTGGAATCGCATGTATTGGAAATACACAAACAAAAACCCCTCAGACCGACACACGAGAGCATCAGTGAGTTCTTTTTCTCGGCAAATGCCGCTGACTGCCCGATTGCTTTTTTAAATCTCAGCAATGGCGCAGTGAAAAATCTTGACTCGTGGCACTGGGTCACTATAACTGACACTTCGCACTACAGCCCAATTATTGAAATAGCGGATCAAGGGGAAATTTTAAAAATTGACTTTGACATTTGGGTTGAAACAAGCAAGCGCGGCGGCGCATTGGTTTGGTTCAGCATAAAAGCATAGCGTATCTTATGGTGTCCAATATCCGCGAGATCAATGACAGATTCGGGAGCAAAAAGAACGGGTATTTGTTTTAGAAAAACTTTTTGGCATACTTAACGGCAAAAAACTAAAAACGGGAGAACG
>DAOPZJ010000060.1:10902-15640 GCA_035353335.1 Oscillospiraceae bacterium
CCGGATTTTCATAACCGGGGATATGCCACGGAGATGCTGGCTGCTGTGATTGAGGACTTGTTCCAAAAAGGATATTCCACGGTGATTGCCGGCGCGTTTGAAAATAACCGGGCAAGTTTTCGCGTGATGGAGAAATGCGGGATGACGCGCATTGAACGGGAGGACGATATCTTTTATCACAACAAAAAGCAGCACTGTCTTTATTACGCGAAAACGGCAGCGGAGTAGTGTGACATATTCCGGGAGGGATTATAATGAATGAGTGGACATCTTTATTGAAAGCAGATCTGACAAATTGGTTAACGGAAGAGGAAAATCCCTCGGTGCGCTATTTTACGCTGAGGGATATTCTGGACAAGCCGGAAATCGACTCGGATGTACAAAAGGCAAAACGTGAAATCATGCAATACGGCATGGTGCCCGAGATTCTCCGAAAACAGCGGGAACCCGCATATATTGAGAGCTATCCCAAGTTTTACACCGACAAATACAAGGGTCTTGTTTGGCAGTTGATTGCGCTTGCCGAAATGGGCGCCGAAGTCAACCCTCAGATTGCGGAACAATGCGAATATCTTTTTAAAAATTCTCAGGAGACCGAAGACGGCGGGTTTGCGATCAACACTTCGGCGAAAAAGGGCGGCGGGAGAATCACCGAAGTGATCCCGTGCCTTACCGGAAATTTGATACGGAGTTTAATCTGTTTCGGTTATATCGATGATCCGAGGCTGCAACAAGCCATTCATTGGGTTACGAACTATATGCGTATCAATGACGGGATTGAAAATGATCCGCAAAATCCGCCGTATGACAGACTCGAAATGTGTTGGGGTAAACACACCTGTTTTATGGGCGCGGTGAAAGTGTTGAAAGGACTGAGCGCCATCCCTCAGGAAAAAAGAACAGGTGAAGTAAACGACACCATCAACAAAATTGTCGAATTTATATTAATACACCATGTGTATAAGCAAAGCCATAACTTGAGCAAAACTTCCAAACCCGGTTGGCTGAAATTCGGTTTTCCGCTGATGTATCAGACCGATGTATTGGAAATAGCGGATATTTTAACCGAACTCGGCATTCATGACAGCCGCATGGACGATGCGATAAACCTCATCATTTCGAAGCAGGACGAAATGGGCAGATGGCACAATGAAAACACAACCATTACGGACAGTCTGCTGATCCCGCCGGAGAAGCAGGGGGAACAGAGTAAATGGATCACGCTGAGGGCGATCAGAGTTTTAAAAAGATATTATTTATTCAATACAATTCATTCAAAGCGGAATTGATCAAAAAAGAGATCTCTGTTTTCACGAACAAAAATATCAGGAAGCGATTTAGGAGATTTTTCGGACGGAATCTGACGGTTCGGGAATTTTACGGGAAAACGGGAAAATCAATGGGGTTTTGCAAAGTATTTTTATTTTTTCTCTGTTGTGTATGGAAAAACAACGTCTATATAAAAAAATAAACATTTTTAAAAGCGACCCTTAAAATTCCCGTTTTCCCGTTTTTCCCCGTAAAACGGAATTTCCCGTCATGGGTTCCGATCCTGCGGCAAGCTGTGCTTTTCAATCGGCTGAATAATGGAAAATAATACTTCCGCCATTTTATTTCGAAGGCAGCAGACAACACGCCCGGTTTATGCTATACTATACTAAGCAGGGAGGTGATGGTATGCCGGGCTGCCACGGTGCGGATGGGCTGAAAACGCCGGAGCTTAAAATCAAAATATGTCCCGAGTGCGGAGCGGAAGTGGAGATGTTCTCCACCGATATTGAGATCCAATGTGAAAGATGCGGCTATACGGTTTACAACGACATACAATCCTGCGTGCAATGGTGCAAATATGCCATCCAGTGCGTGGGTGAGGAGTTATATAATAAATTGATATCTGCGGCTAAGAAGACGGAGAAGTAAAGATATACTTTTAAGGGTTCATTACAAGAGAGGGCGGAAAATTCCAAAGTGAAATAACACATCCGAACCGATCACATCTGTCACAGCGAGTATGCAATCACTTAATCCGTACAGCAATGGGAACTGAAGGTTTTTTTACTTTGCTTTTATTCTGAGATTATGTTATAATTGACCGGAAGTATGACCAATCGGCAGATTTCCAAACGAATGTATAGTCCCTATATGAAAAAGCTCTCGAGTAGCGTCTTCAATGAATCAAAACAGAACATGTAAGCATTGTTTATAAGGGGATTGGATTCTAATTGTGCCACCTCCCTGTAATATAAATGAAAAGGACCAGTTGGAAATTGGATACTTATTTCGCCACATATTCACTGAATATCGTCGCCCTTCTTTTTCTGTTGGGTTTATTAATAAACAACAATATCCTGAACGATCACCGTAAAAAGCCGTTCATATACGGAATTGTGCTTACAATCCTTGTGATTTTTTCCGAGGCAGGCACCATATTGTGCAGTGACGGAAATATCGGACTGCGCGGTTTGAATATTCTCTTCAATGTACTCGGTTTTGCGCTAACGCCGGTTATTCCGATTGTTTTGTTGGCTATTTTTGACGGTATTCTCTTAAAAAACACCTCTATCTGTTATTGCCGACCGTTTTAAATATCGTCGCCGTTGTTTTATCCCCATTGTTCGGATTGATCTTTTATGTCGATATCAGCAATCACTACGAAAGGGGAAGCATTTTCGCGCTTTTTGTTGCGGTTTATATCATCAACATCATTATCCTGGTGATCGGCACTTTGCGCATGTGCCGAAAGTTTTTATATCCGATTAAAAGTAAAATTATCGCCTTGTCTCTGTTTACTGTTGCCGGTACCTGTATTCAGCTTTTGGTTCCGTCGGTTTATACCTCGTGGCATTGCGTAACGCTGTCATTGTTTTTGTATTATATTTTACTTTCCGAATTTGACGGCAGTTTTGATACACTGACGAATCTGTACAACAGGGCAGCATTTGAGAACGCCGTTAAAAAGCTGAAAGGCCGTAAGATGTTTTGCATTGTCGTTATGGACATCGACGATTTTAAAAAACTCAACGACACTTTCGGGCACGATTACGGAGATATTGTTTTAAAAAGAGTGGCGGAGATTATACAAAACTCGTTTGACAATGAATGTACCTGTTATCGAATTGGCGGAGATGAATTTTGTATTGTCTGCAGAGATGCAAAACGAAAAACGGTTGAAAAACAGCTGAAATGCCTCACAGACAACCTTACCCGGGAACGCGCGAACGACCGCCGTTTACCAACCGTCGCATATGGTTACAGTTTTTTTCAAAGCGGTAAAAATTCGGATTTTCTAAAGCAGTTGAAGGAAGCTGACGATCAGATGTACCGGTTTAAACAACTTCGAAAAAATAATTCCTTACCGACCGACATTCAACCCGGTGATCAATAAAAAGTAGTCGGCGCTTCATTAAGTAATAAGAACAAAACACGAAAAAAGGGAACCATCCGTTTGGTTCCCTTTAAAATTATAAATGAACAAAGACATAATATAGATTTATAGATTAAAAACTCTTGGCTTTTTCTTTTGCTTCTCCGATTGCTTTACCTACAATCGCTTCGACGTCATTTCCGACGATATCCAATGCGTCAGCGGAAACAGTCGTAAAATCGGGGATCCCCAAAAAGCCGAAGATCGTCCGAAGATAGCGGTCTCCCATTTCAAATGACGAATACGGTTCAACCGAATATTCTCCGCCTCTTGCGGAAATATTGATTGCCTTTTTATTCCGGCACAGACCGACCGCGCCTTCTGCGGTATATTTAAACGTGATTCCGGTCACGCAGATATAGTCGATATAGGCCTTCAAAATTGCCGGAATACTCAGATTCCACAGCGGTTCGGCGATGACATATTTGTCCGCTTCGGCGAACTGATAAGCGTATTTTAATATCGGATGATTTCTGCTCCCGGTGGTTTTGGGCCCGAAAACGGTATTGATGTCATCCGCCGATAAAAAGTCGATCCCCTCTTTATATAAATCCAACGTTTTAATTTTATCGTCCGGATGAACTTTACGATAAGTTGATATGAATTCATCCGATATCCGAAACGTCTTCGATTGGCCTTCCGGTTTCGCGTTTGCTTTAATATAGAGTACCGAACTCATGGTTTTTTGCCTCCCGTTCATAAAATAAAACAACGTTTTTATTATTATTCCGTATTCATGCGATATACCTTGTCGGTTCAGGCTGTATATGTTATAATAATTCATGATAGTTCGAAACAAGAAAATTCATATGCTTTTCAGTCGTAAGGAAAGGGGCAGATAAAAATGAAAAAAGCAACCGGTATCCTCTATTGGGCACCGAGAATTCTCTCGATTCTATTCATCTGTTTTTTGACGTTGTTTTCATTTGATGTGTTTGAACTTGGGCTGAGCCCGGGGGAAACGGCGCTTGCCTTTTTTATGCACAGCATCCCGTCGATTGTTTTGCTTGTGCTGCTGTTGATCGCGTGGAAGTTCGAACTCGTCGGCGCTTTTGCTTTCATCGGCGCAGGTCTTCTCTATATGGGGCTGACGGCATTCAATGCGTTCCGCTCCGGATTTCAATGGTATATGGCTCTGGCATCGAGCATGACGCTTGCGGGCCCCGCGTTTTTAATCGGCGTCTTGTTTCTGATGAGCTTTATTATGAAAAAGAGAAACAGCGTAAAAAACGAAAAGAACGAAAAGAACGATTGAAACCTGTCAATTTCTAATGAACTTAAACGGGCTGGTTCCGGTTTTGCGTGAACACAAGG
>DAOPZJ010000061.1 GCA_035353335.1 Oscillospiraceae bacterium
ATCTTGACCTCGTTTACAGCTTACTACTCCTCGCTGTTCTAGTCAAGACCCTTAATAATTTAAAAATAAGCAGAATGATTATGTCATTATACGAGGATCATAAGAAAACCAAACCCATAATCGAAGCGATCATTCCCGAATTTTTTTCCGGCGATAAATGAAGCTCGCCTTGAGTTTCGTCGCCTACTTGCGTTCGAATAATTTATCACCTATTTGAGCTTTCGTGAATACATGGAAAGCATCTTACAAAAGCAAGGGTGTTTGCTATGTAAATTAAGAGAGGGCTATTTGAGCGTCCGTCCTTATGTTGACAACACAATAGCATTTGAGGATTTTGCCGTAAAAGAAAACATACGGGATATTGCTTCGGACAATTTAGCTTTTTGCATGCGTTGTCATATCTTTACCTGTGCTCCGAAATGCGGAAAAAGTGAAGATGAATTTTTCGGAGTGAAAAAGACGTCTTCGGGCAAGGAATTCGATAATACTTGCTGCGGCGGCGGAGACACACATTTCAATGACCCCGGTGAAGCCGAGATCGATTGTATCAAAAAATTAATCGAATTCAAGCGGCAGATCATTGACGGAATTCGATTATTTTATATGAACGCAAAAAAGCGGGGATGATATCCTCGCTTTTTTATTAATCTAGATGATATTTTCGGCATTGAGTTTCTCGGTGATCTTTTCGCTGATCTTCGTGCTGTGTTCGTCCAGCGCCATATCACAGATCAAATCGGTGTTGCGCGGGTCCCCCAGCCATACCGTGAGCACCGGCTTTCCTGAACAAACCAATTGAATGGTCTCGACATCGTATTCGCTGAGCTCTGTGGCGGTCACGACCAAAATCAATCCCGCGTCTGTCAAAATATTGGCGGTCTCGGCGAGACGGCGGATGTGCTCGGAACCGCGTTTTTCGCGGTTTTGCGGATCAAGGTCGGCGTTCATGCCGTACAAAACGCTGCCGATGCCGAGATAATAGGCATTCTTTCCGCTGTCGAACAGGGATTTTTCAAGCGCCTTTGCAGGATGCTTTTTATCGGTATGTTCCGCACCCGTGATCAAAACGATAGCCGGTTTTTGCCCGAAACGCTGCCGGCGTTCTTCGATGCTCACCGCGCTCTTTTCCCACTTGATATCGCGCAGTTCGAGCTTACGTTTGGTGCCCAGATGGCGGCTTTGAACGGTGTCGGTAAAGATACCTCCGCCCGAAATTTCATAATCGTCGACGATGACAAAACGGCCTGTGACCGCCAATTCTCCCACATTGTCGAACGCGACGAGCCGGTCGGTCGAGAGGATGCACTCGGCGACGTCGTATTTGTCGACGCGGTCTTTTTTATTTCGCTGCAGCGTCGAGGCGTCCATGACGCTTAAAATCTCCTCGAGGCGGCATTCGACTTTCGCCGAACCGGTTTTGAGGTAATAGGATTTACCGTCTATCATCGGCGCATTTCCCAGCCAAAAGATATTGACTTTCAAGAGGTTGCCGACAAGCGGCGCGGGTTCGTCGGCTCTGGTGCAGAGCTCACCCCGGCGGATATAGACCTGCTCGTTCATCGTAAATCCGGTAGCAAATCCTGCTTCGGCGATGCCGTTTTCCTCGTCGGGTCTCATCGACTCGATGCGTTTGACGGTCGTCTTTTTACCGCTCGGGTAAAAGACCAATTCATCGCCCGCAGTGAGCTTTCCGGTCTCAACGGTACCCGCGATAATGCGACGGTCATCACCTTCGCCGGTGAATTTATAGACATCCTGCACCGGCATGCGGAACGGCAGTGAGAGCGGCGGCGCAGACGCGATGAACTGATCGAGTGTCTCCAATACGGTAGACCCTTCATACCAAAGCATATTTTGCTTGCCCGACAGAGCGATATTATCGCCCTGCATGCCGCTGACGGGGATATAACCTGCGGGCGTGATACCGATCTGAGCCAAAAATTCGCCGTATTCCTGTTTGACCTGTTCAAAGACCGTACGGTCGTAATTGACAAGGTCCATTTTATTAATGAGTACGCAAACCTGACGGATACCGAGCATCGAAAGCATATAACCGTGTCGGCGGGAGTTCTCCTGAACCCCCTCGGCGGCGTCGATGACGAGCAGCGCGGCGTCGGCTCTCGATGCTCCCGTGATCATATTTTTCAAAAATTCGATGTGCCCTGGCGCGTCGATGACGATGTACTTGCGCTTTTCGGTATTGAAAAAGCAGCGCGCCGTGTCGATCGTGATGCCCTGCGAACGCTCGTCCTTGAGCGCGTCGAGTAAAAACGCGTATTCAAACGGCTTTGCGTTGCGGCGGCACATCTCTTTGATCTGTTCCAGTTTGCCCTCGGGCAGCGAGCCGGTGTCGGCGAGCAGGCGGCCGATTACGGTGCTTTTGCCGTGGTCGACGTGCCCGACGATGACAATATTCATAAGTTCGTCTTTTGACATAAAAAGCTCCATTTAAAATAATATAAGAAAAAGGCGGACATTCATAAAGAGAGTATTACTTTTAAGAGGTGCCTTTTTCAGTGTGATAAATTCCTCGGAATTTATCACATATATCCGTCTTTGCGCAGTTCTTCGAGGCCGCCGCCGTCTTCCTTGTCCTGTTCGCGCCCGCTGCGCTCTGCGATGTTGGCGAACTTTCCTGTTTTGAGTTCGTCGATAATCTCGTCGAGGTTTTTCGCCGTAGACTCCACCGGTTTGGTGCAGGGCCAGCATCCTAGCGAACGATAACGCTTCCCTTCACCCTGATCGAAATAGAGCGAAACCACCGGCACGTTTTCGCGGCGGATATATTCCCAAATGTTTAACTCGGTCCAATCCAGCAGCGGGTGAACCCGAATATGCGTACCCGGTTTAAAATCGGTTTTATATTGTCCCCAGAACTCCGGCGGTTGATCGCCGATGTCCCAGTCGTTGTGCTTGTCACGCGGGGAAAAATAGCGCTCCTTTGATCGGCTGCCCTCTTCATCGGCTCTGACCCCGACAATCACGCCGGTGTACGGCTCGGTGTTGCCGTCGATTTCGTATTTTCCAAGTTTATGGTTCATCCGGTAACGCGGCCAATCGCCCGCGAGGGTGTGCGCAAGCGCCTCGGTTTTAAGGGCTTTGCAGCATTCGATGCGGGTGCAGTTGCCGTCCGGGAAGGTATGTTTCGATGCCAGCGCTACAGCATTTTCACCGTAGATCATATCGAGATTCCATGATAACGCAAGCCGATCGCGATAAGTTATCATCTCGGGGATTTTATAATGGGTGTCGATGTGGACGAGCGGGAAAGGGACGTGTCCGTAAAACGCCTTGCGCGCGAGACACAACAGCACTGTGCTGTCTTTTCCGATCGACCATAACATACATAACGACTTAAATTGGCTGTAGGCCTCCCGGATGATGTGAATGCTCTTTGCTTCGAGCCGGTCAAGATGGTCCATGAAAAATGATCTCCTAAATTGTTTTTCGAATAAGTTCAAGCACTTTTTCGGCGCAATCCTCAACACTCATTCTTTCGGTATCGAGTATCAAATCTGGTTTTTCGGGAATTTCATAAGGGGAGTCGATGCCCGTAAAACCGGTGAGCTCGCCGCGCCTTGCTTTGGCATATAGTCCTTTCGGGTCGCGTTTTTCGCAGTCCTCGATGCTTGTATTCACATATACGAGCAAAAATTGCTTGCAGCGGCTCTTGGCAAAATCCCGCATTTTAACAAACGGCGAGATGGCGCTGACAAGCGCAATCACTCCGGCATCTTCAAACAGTGCCGCAACTTCTGCTGCACGACGAATATTTTCGTCTCGGTCGGCATCGGAAAAGCCGAGATCGCCGCAGAGTCCATGACGCAGATTGTCTCCGTCGAGCAAATAGGCGCATAACCCTTCGTCGACCAATCGCTTTTCAACCAGTGACGCGACGGTGGATTTGCCGCTGCCCGAGAGCCCCGTAAACCAGACGACCGCGCCTTTGTGCCCGTTCGCCTTGATTCTGTCGGGTTCGCCGGTCAGCCGCTTCTGCCAAACCACGTTTTCACTCACTGTAAGACCACCCTTTCGCCCTTCGAAAGTGACTTGTTTTATTTTAAAGCTTTATCATGAATTAGTCAACAAGTGAAGCCACTTACCGCTTATTCATATTTTATTTTCAAGTGACTTCACTATAACTTGCAAAAACACACTTCGTGTTGTAAAATGTCGAGTGGGAGCCGGCTTTGATTTCCGGCTCCGTTTACAGAAAAGTCAACCTGTGAAAGGATACAACATCAATTATGATGGTTACAGTGATCGGCAGAGGTCATTCGGGTACGCGGGCTATCTCGCACACGCTCTCGCAGAGCGGTGTTTTTATGGGCGAACCGCTCAACGTCTCGGGAGACTTGCTTCCGCCGGAAGATATGTATAATGCCTGCCGTGAGATGGCTAAATACGTCCGTTTCGAGGGCGGTTTGAAATGGGATTTTTCCAAGGTCACGGCCATGGAGCCGACCGATGAATTTAAGCGTCTGATCTCTAATTATCTGAAATCGGTCTTTGCCAGCGATAATCCCAATAAGGGTTGGAAAATACCTGAGACAACTTTGGTCTATCCCTGGATTATCAAGATGTTTCCTGACATCAAATATATCCACTGGGTGCGCGACCCGCGCGACTGCATTTTGGGAAGCCACCTGACCGACGATCTCAACGATTTCGGAATCCAATACGACAAAACCGACAACATCCGCCGAAACCGTGCCATCAGTTGGTTCTATCAGCGCGAGCTGGTTCGTGCGACCCCGAAGCCGCAAAACACCATTTCGATCCGGTTTGAGGATATGATCTTTGAGCAGGCAGAGACCATTTGCCGCATGGAACGTTTTCTCGGTGTAAAACTGATTAAAATTCCGATGAGAACCGATTCGGTCGGGCGTTATTTGCATGATGACGACGTACACATGTTTGATTTTTTCCGTGAGGACATGCTTGAATGCGGTTATGAACTTGAGAAAGGCGTATGAAACAGCAAAAATCAGCATTTGTCATTTTTCTTTTGCTCAGCATGTGTCTTACAGCTCTCGGCTGTGAGCAGATTCGATTTTTAATCAATGATCCGTCTTCCGCACCGTCTGTCACAACGCCTAGGGAGACCTCATCGAAAGCAACAGACAGTTTCGGGGCAAGTTCGGTGGAGCCGTCCTCACAAGCATCTTTGATTGCTTCTTCCGAAGTTTCATCACAAGCTGCCTCTTCCCGTTCGACCACAGTCTATGTGACCGTTACCGAGGGCATGACGATGGCGGACGTTTTCAAACTGCTTGAGGAAAACGGCGTCTGCAAAGCAAGCAAGCTCTGGAAGACCGCCTCTTCTTACGACTACACGTATTATCCGCTTGTGGATGCGATTCCGCTGAACGAACACCGCTGCTTCCTGCTCGAGGGCTATCTGTTTCCCGACACCTACGAGTTTTATTTCGGTATGAAACCCGAAGACGCGATCGGCCGGTTTTTACGTAACGCCGAAGCCAAGTGGACCGATGAAATGCGCAGACAGGCGGTCGACTCGGGCTATACCGTTGACCGGATTCTGACCATCGCCTCGATTATTGAAAAAGAATGCGGTGTCAAGAGCGAGATGCGCCATGTCTCGTCGGTATTACATAACCGCCTTTCCTCCGGTATGAAATTGCAATGCGACGTCACGATCAACTATGTTGAATACGAAATCAAACCGTTTATCACCGGCGATATCAACCGCTATAACGAATTTTACAATACCTATAAATGCTCCGCGCTGCCCGCGGGTCCGATCTGCAGCCCGGGTATGAATGCCATCAAAGCGGCGCTCGATCCGCTCGATACCGATGATCTCTATTTCGCAGCCAATAAGGATGGCGTTTACGCCTATGCCGAGACCTTTGAACAGCACCAAAAGAATCTTGCCGACTTGGGGATCTGAGCCGGCTTTTTCTGTAAAACAAGTAAATTAAAGGGGAATTTTTATGGCCGACAAGAAAAAGTGTTTTGTTATCTCCCATACGCATTGGGACAGAGAGTGGTATGAGACTTTTCAAGGTTATCGGTTCCGGCTCGTGCGCATGTTCGATGAGCTGCTCGAGGTCTTGGAACAAAATCCCGACTACAAAGTGTTTCACACCGACGGCCAGACCATTGTGCTCGAGGACTATTTGGAGATCCGTCCCGAGAACAGAGATCGCATGCAAAAATTGATCGATGCGGGAAAGTTGATCATCGGCCCGTGGTATGTCATGCCTGACGAATTTTTGATCTCAGGCGAGTCGCTGGTGCGCAATCTGCAAAAGGGCAATGACATTTGTAAAGAATACAATGCCGAGCCGATGAAGACCGGTTATGTCATCGACATCTTCGGCCACAACGCCCAATTCCCGCAGCTTTTAAAGGGCTTCGGTTTCGAGTCTGCTGTGGTTTATCGCGGCATCGGTGATTTCCCGAAAGACGCTTTTACCTGGATAGGCGCAGACGGCAGCGAGATTACCGCATTCAAGCTTGATATCGACCGCACCTACAGCAATTTCTATTTCTCAATCCGCTGGCCGTTCGAGGGCAGGGAATATGAGAATAACGAGTTATTTGAACGCACAAGGGCGATGCTCGACCGCTCTGATAAAGCCGCCACTTGTTCCAGTTATCTGATGATGGACGGGTGCGACCATATCGACACCGAACCGCGCCTGCCGGAAATTTTGAAAAAGCTCAACGAGCATTTCCCGGATTACGAGTTCATCCATACTTCATTCGGAGAGTTCGAAAATAGTTTTAAAGCCGAAAACCCCAAACTGCAAAAGATCACGGGCCCGCTCTATCATATCGGGCAAAAGGGTCTTAACAATATCGTACTCAAGAACGTGCTGTCCTCAATGGCGCATTTAAAGCAGATGAATTCCGCCTGCGAAAACCTGCTGACCGCATGGGCGGAACCGTTTGACTTTGCGGCTTCAATGATCGACAGCCCGCGCACGGACTTTTACATCCGCCACTCGCTGCCGCGCTCCGGCTTTTTTAAACAGGCGTGGAAAATCCTTTTGCAAAACCACCCCCATGACTCAATCTGCGGCTGTTCAATTTCCGATGTTCACGAGGACAACGTCAACCGTTTCAAGCAGGTGCTTCGCATCGGCGAACGCACCACGACTGATGCGCTCGAACAGATCGCCGAAAATATCAACACTTCGTCGCTGCCGGGTGAGACCTTCTTCACGGTCTTCAACCCCGCACAAAATCCTACTTCGGGAGTTACGGTTTTCACGCTGGTCTTGCCGAAGGGTAATTATAAAAACTTTAAACTTTTCGATGCAAACGGAGCCGAAATTCCTTATCAAATTTTCTTGGTTGGCGGCACCTATCCGGTGCCCGTCGCCCCCATTCATAAACTGATCAATTTTGAGGAAAAAGAAAAAGTCACGGTCGTCGCTTCCCTGAGCATTCCGGCGGGCGGTTATACCACGCTCTCAGTCAAATACTACCATTACGAAATGCCCAAAGACGGACAGTATAATTCCGAAAAGCCCGACGCCTCGCGGTACGGCGGCACGATGCGAATTACCCGCAATAGTTGGGACAACGGCGTGCTGATCGTCGCGTTCGAAAACGGCGGGCTCAAAGTGACCGATAAAAAGACCGGAAAGATTTATCAAAACCTGCTGACTTTCGAGGACTGCGGCGACGTCGGCGACGGTTGGAACTATGTCAAGCCGACCGGCGATTCGGAGTTTTCGACTTTCGGCAGCTGCTCAGGTTTTGCCGTACTCTCCGACGGACCGTTTGCCGCAGTGCTGGAACTTACCCACAAACTCGAACTGCCCGAAAGCTATAATCCGACCGATAAAACTCGTGCCTGTGACCGAAAGACGTTCGAACTGCGTACGACCGTTACAATTTTAAAAGGCGCGGAGACCATCTCGTTCAAGACTACAGTTGAAAACGATATCGAAGATCACCGCCTGCGGGTGCTGTTCCCGACAGGATTTGACAGCAAAGAATTTTATACCCAAACGCCTTTTGACATGCAGAAGTGGGATGTGAAAAAGGCAAACAACGACAAATCCGGCGAGATCGAGACCAACGTCAACCCGACACAAGGTACGGTCTTTATCAAAGACGGTAAAAACGCCTTCGCGCTTTATACCAAGGGCCTTTATGAAGTCGAGGTTGCCGAGTCCGACCGCACCGTCGCGCTGACGCTGTTCCGCGCGTTCCCGAACGAGGTCGCGCAGCCGAAAGCTACGATGGGTCAAATGCAGACCGAGATGACTTTCGAATACGCCGCAGCTTTCTCAAGCGCCCTTACCCCCGAAAACGCCTTGCAAAACAGCATTGCGTATAAATCGGGATTGCGCACTTTCGAAACCGGCTGCCATACAGGTAATTTGAAATCCGAACAATCCTTCTTTGCGCTTGACAGCGCAAACAGCGTGGTTTCGGCGTTACAGCTTAAACCAGAAAACTGCGGCGTACTTCGCATATTCAACCCGGGAGAACAGACCGACAAAGCCGTTTTCTCGCTGGCCAAACCGGTTGTAAAAGCCGCCGAGACGGATTTCCCGGGGAATGTGAAGAGTGCGCTGACCGTCAAAGACGGAAGAGTTTTACTGTCGCTCAAACCGCACGAAATCAAGACAGTGGAATTCATGTTTTAAGAAGGTATTCACATGAATAAAACCATTAAAGGTTTTTTGGACTAGGCCGCCAATATCAAGCCGACCGCACGGCAGCTTGCATGGTTCAACACCGGTTTTTATGCTTTTGTGCATTTCTCGCCGAATACCTACACCGATCTCGAATGGGGTCACGGCGACGAAGACCCGGCGATTTTCAATCCGACCGACCTTGACTGCGACAGCTGGGTCGAAGCTGTCAAGGCCGCCGGGATGAAAGGGCTGATTCTGACTGCCAAGCACCATGACGGATTTTGCCTGTGGCAAACCAGTACTACCCTGCACAGCATGAAGAGCAGCCCGTTCAAAGGCGGGAAAGGCGATATCGTCAGGGAGGCCGCCGATGCCTGCAAGCGAGGCGGCATCAAATTCGGCTTCTATCTTTCTCCGTGGGATCGCAACTGCCCGTTCTATGGCACCCCGGCTTATAACGATTTTTACAAAGCCCAGCTGATTGAATTATTGACCGGTTACGGTGACATCTTTGAGGTCTGGTTCGACGGCGCGTGCGGGGAAGGCCTTAACGGCAAAAAACAGGAATATGATTTCGAGGGATTTATTAAGATAATCCGCAAATACCAACCGAACGCCGTGATCTTCAATGACCGCGGGCCCGATGTGCGTTACTGCGGCAACGAGGCCGGAAAAGGCCGTCATGCCGAGTGGGCGATCGTCCCGTATGAACTCTGCGACCGCGAGCAAACAACTCCGACCGGAGATTCGGCCATCCCCGGGACGTTGGATTATTTACGCAGCGAGATTCAAGACCTTGGTGGACTTGAAACGATTTTATACAGCAAGAAGCTCGTCTTCGCCGGCGCAGAAATCGATACCTCAATCCGCAAGGGTTGGTTTTATCACTCATATGAGGAACCTCATTCACTCGAAAAGTTGTTTGAGATCTACCTCTCTTCGGTCGGTTCGAACGCCTGTTTAAATCTCAATATCCCACCGATGCCGACCGGCAGATTTGACCCGCGTGATATCGCCCGTCTAAAAGAACTCGGTGACCGGATTAAAATGGAATTCGGCAGCGATGTCACCGGCAAAGCAAAGATCGAATACATCTTTTTAAACCCGGATAAAACGCAGTTGCAAATCGATATCGCTTACAAAGAACCGCTGCGCCCTAAATATTTTGTCCTTTCCGAGGACATCTCAAAAGGCCAGCGCGTCGGCAGTTTCATCATTACCGATGAGTGTTGGGACGGCAAATACCGCAATTTCTATGACGGGACCTGCATCGGCAACCGAAAAATCTGCGCTTTTTCCGACAGCCGTTGTGTAAACTGCACCCAACCCAAAGACAAATTCCGCATTACAATCACTGCGGCACGCGGCGAGATCTTTTTAAAAGATTTGAAAATCTTCGCTTAGGAGATTACCTGCATCATGATATTGCCCCGGACGAAACTCGGAAAAGTCATCTTATGCGGCCTGTTCGCCGCAATTTTATGCATTCTTGCCATCATCACTATCCCGATCGGGCAGGTGCCGATCACCATGGCGCTGCTCGGCGTCTTTATGACTGCGGCCATACTGCCGCCCTTTTCGGCAACTGCTTCCGTACTCGTATATATTTTAATCGGAGCAATCGGCATACCGGTTTACTCAGGCTTCGGCGCGGGTGTCGGCGTGCTTTTGGGCGCGACCGGCGGCTATTTAATGGCCTATCCGGTGATGGCACTTGCGGTTTCTGGATTTTTGAAACTGTTTAAAAACCGCTGGTATGGCTACTGGCTCGGCGCTGTCGCTGCGCTCCTGCTCTGTTACGGATTTGGGACGCTCTGGTTTTGCAAAGTGACCGGTACTGGATTTACGGCTGCTCTGGCTGTCTGCGTATTTCCGTTTATTCCGTTTGATATCGTCAAAGCGGCGGCTGCGTTTGGCGTAAAAGCAGCTTTGATAAAAACAATCAAATAACTGTAATAACGAACGATTCTGAATAAAAATACACCATTTAAGAATATTTTGTTTTTTTCTTGCATTTTAAAAAAATGTGGTGTATAATGCGGACATACTTTTTTTGGGGGAATTGCTCATGCCGGAAATCAAGAGTCCGTATCTTACTAAGGTGTACGCAGATGTGTGCCGCCGCAATGCGGGAGAAGCCGAATTTCTACAGGCAGTCAAAGAAGTTTTAGAATCATTGGAACCGGTGGTAACCGCAAAACCGGAGCTTGAAAAATTCGGAATCATCGAGCGCATTACCGAACCCGAGCGCTTTATCCAATTCCGGGTGACCTGGGTCGGCGACGACGGTAAAGTCAACGTCAATCGCGGTTATCGCGTACAGTTCAATTCAGCAATCGGACCGTATAAAGGCGGTCTGCGGCTGCATCCCTCCGTGTGCGCAAGCATTATTAAATTTCTCGGTTTTGAGCAAATACTCAAAAACAGCTTAACCGGGCTTCCGATGGGCGGCGGCAAAGGCGGCTCTGATTTCGACCCCAAGGGCAAATCCGACGGCGAAATCATGCGGTTCTGCCAGTCGTTTATGACGGAACTCAGTAAACATATCGGTGCGGACTGTGACGTTCCGGCCGGCGATATCGGTGTGGGCGGCAGAGAAATCGGTTTCTTGTTCGGACAGTATAAAAAGCTCAGAAACGAATTCACCGGCGTTTTGACAGGCAAAGGACTTTCCTACGGCGGCTCGCTCGCGCGCAAAGAAGCCACAGGTTACGGCCTGTGCTATCTGACCGCCGAAATGTTGAAAGTTATGAAAAAAGAGTCGTTTAAAGGCAAAAATGTGGTCGTTTCCGGCTCTGGCAACGTTGCCCTTTACGCTTTGCAGAAGACTAATCAACTGGGCGGAAAAGTCGTAGCGATGTCCGATTCCAACGGATATATCTATGACCCGAACGGTATTCAATTCGAGATCATCCGCGCTCTGAAAGAGGATAAGCGCGAGCGTATTTCGGAATATGTAAAACAGGTTCCGACGGCTAAATATGTCGACGGCTGCAACGGGATTTGGTCTGTAGCATGCGATATCGCACTGCCCTCCGCGACACAAAACGAAATCGATGAGGACAGCGCCAAAACATTGATCAAGAACGGCGTTATCGCCGTGGCCGAGGGCGCCAATATGCCCAGCACGCCCGAAGCAATCGAATTGTTCCTAAAGAACGGTGTCCTGTTTGCGCCCGCCAAAGCAGCCAATGCCGGCGGCGTCGCAGTCTCCGGACTTGAAATGAGCCAAAACAGCATTCGCCTGTCCTGGACTTTCGAAGAAGTGGACGAAAAGCTGCACGGCATCATGGTATCGATTTTCCATAACGCCTATCAGGCCGCCGAAAAATATGGCATGAAGGGCAACCTGGTCGCCGGCGCCAACATCGCGGGTTTTGAAAAAGTCGCCGATGCAATGATTGCACAGGGAATCATTTAATTATCTTATCTAACAGCAAAAGAGGCAGTTCATCGCGCATGAGATTCAAGTTAATGACTTATAACATCCAGCACGGGCTGCGCCATCTCAAGGGCGGTATCGACCTTGGGATGGTCGCAGACGTGATTCGGAAATTCGATCCCGATGTCGTCACACTCAACGAAGTGCGCGACAGCGGAGACGATCCCGAATATTTTCATCAAACCGAGCGGATCGCGAAACTGCTCGGCTGGCCGAATTATTATTTCGCACGGGCGATCACATTCCCGGACGGCGGCGATTACGGCAACGCCATTCTCTCCAAACTCCCGTTCAAATCCGTTCAAACGATTCTTATCCCCGATCCGCCGGTGAAGGACGAGGATAAATATTACGAGACCCGCTGTCTCTTGAAAGCCGAATTCGACGGCTTCATGGTGCTCGCAACCCATATGGGACTCGCCCGTGCCGAAGCCAAAAACGCCGTTTCGACCGTGCTCGCCAATACCGGAAAAGAACCGATTGTTTTGATGGGTGATTTCAACCTCGAACCCGATGATCCGATTCTGGCTCCGATTTACGCGGCATTCACTGATACTGCGACGATTTTAAAAGATAAAACATTAAAAAGCTGGCCGTCCGATGCCCCGCGTATTAAAATCGACTATATCTTCACTAAAAACGTAAAAAAAATCATTGGTGCGGATATTCCACAAATTCTCGCAACCGATCATTGCCCGCACTTGGCGGAAATCGAAATATAACATCAAAAAGAGCGGGCGCAATTGCGTCCGCTCTTTGCGATATTTGATTATTATCGCCGAAACGGAGTAACCTCCTCTGTTTTTACTTGACTGACCAGCGTTCCGGTTTCATCAAAAGCGTATTCATAGACATTGCATGCGCCGCCGATGGTGAACGACGAAGTCATCATTGAGAGGAAAGTATCTGTGATGCGCTCGACTTTCCAAATGAGCTGCCCCTTTTCATCCTTTGACAACTTGGAACCTATTGACCCTTCGACCGAGTAAAACTCACCGGGCACGCCGGTTTCGGGATCGCAAACGAGCAGCACCGCCGTGAAGTTCGCGCGCACTCGCTTGGTCAGCTCCTCATTGGAGATATCAAAATCTTCTTCTGCAAAGATCGGATTTAAAATCCCCGCGATGTCATATCTGCCCCCGGCAGTTTCTTCGCCTTCGCCGAGTTTCGGTACCGAATAAGCGCTCAGATAGATTTTTCCGTTGTAGTCGAACATATCGGTGATAAAATATTCCGAATCCTGTGCGCTGTAGGTGAACTTGTCGGTGAATGTTCCGTCGGATTCCACTTTCAACAGATATTGGCCATCCGTAGAACTCAACAGCTGTACCAAATATCCGTCACCGAGTTTGGCAGCGCCCATGATCCCGGAGGTTCCGACTTCTTTTTCGGTGTGCCGAATCACTTTGCCGCTGTAATCGTAGCGGATGACTTCAAGCACGTTTTTAGAGTACGCATAATACGAGGTTTGGTCATTGTTTTGACTAGTTTCGGTTATTGGCAAACGGGCATTTCCAAATACCGTGATGCCGCTGTCGTCACAGACCACTTTTTCATAAGATTCTCCTCCATTATTACCGTTATCGGCATGGATATCCCACAGAACCTGCCCGTTTTTATCAAGCAGAGCCAGTCGGCCGCTTGATATCTCATTGCGGAAAAAGCTCTCGCTCATTCCGAACAATACGATATAATCTCCGTAAACGGTATAATTCCTGATGGAAAAATCGGGGAGTTCCGCCTTCCAGAGCAGGGTATCGCCGTCGTATTTCCCGAATACAACCTTATCGGGCACATTCATCTCGAGTGATTTGTCGAATTTTTGGACATAGTTATACCTGTATTCGCCGGTGTCCAGCGGGATGTTATAGTAATTGCCATTGATGTTTTTATAATTCCAGAGCGCTTCAACATCTTCCGGTGTCGGCGCGTTTTGCGAGATTTGATAACCGGTAACGCTCTTTTCGATCACCTCTGCGGTCTTGTCGTAGGCGAATTTTCCGGTCGTGATGTCGCGGTAAACATTTTTAATCTCCCCGCGCGCAAGCCCCTCGGTCGAGAGATTGTTTTGGGCAAAGAATGTCAAGGCGGCATTATATTCTTTCACCTCCGCCGCGATTGCAAAAGCCGATGACCCTCCGCCGAGCAGCAGTACGGCAAGACAGGCGGCAAGTGCGGGTCTCAGCCGGAATTTCCGTACCGGTTTTGTTTTGCTTTCCAGCATCGCGATGGTTTTATCATTGAAATCTTCGCTTAATTTCACCGCTTGAATGGCATCGCGGTAGTTGTTATGCTTCATCTTCAAAACCTCCCAGTGATTGTTTCAAAAGTCCCCTTGCGCGCGCCAGCCGGGTGCCGACCGTCGCGGGGTTGGTGTCGAGTAGTTTTGCGATCTCCTCAATCGAATAACCCTCATAGTAATACAGGTGAATGGGCAGCCGGTATTTTTCCGCAAGCGCCATCACGGCTTCGAGTACTTGGCTCTGCTCCGGCGGTAAATACGCGGCTTCTTCTGTCAGTTCAAAACGGCTGCGAAACCAGCCCGTTTTGAGCATGTTGCGGCTTTTGTTGATTGTCACCCGCAGCAGCCAGGCCTTTTCGTGCTCAGCGCTTTCGAATTCGGGTGCCTTTTGCAGATAGGTCAAAAAGACGTCCTGCACGATGTCCTCGGCGCTGTGTACGGATTTGACATAAGTAAACGCAAGCCGCCGCAGATTGTCGGAATACCGGATGACCGCCTGTCTGACGCATTCAATGAGCTCATTTGAATGCATGTTGTCTCATCAACTCCTTTCACCCATAATACAACTCAGGATTGGAGTATTTTTCACCGGGAGGGATTTTTTATAAAAAAAGCCGCCAAATGGCGGCTCAGTGGTATAACAAAATTGTCATTCTGAGCGCAAGTCGAAGAATCTCGGACAGATAACAGTTTACGGGTGAATACTTAATCTCTCCGAACCAAAACACCCTTCATGAATTCGCTTTCGTTGTGGGTTTGATAGACAAGCGCTTTTTCTTCCTCATTGCAGCCGATCAGAATCTTGATCTCGCTGTCGCGTTTCATCAAATCGACGATGCACATGACGGCATCAATTTTACGCGCCGGATCGGTGCCGACCCAGACGTCAATCCCGCCGCCGTCCATCGAAAAAGTATTTTTCAGATAGCCGTAATCGACCGGATAGATAAAATCGAGATAGCGCGGGTGCGCCGAGCCTTTTGGACGGTCGATCACAATCTCCGACTGCCCGACCAACGTGTCAAGCGCCGCCCAAAACTCTGCGTTATTCATTTCAAACGCTTCTCGATGAATGCCAGAAACGCGTCGGCCTGTTCCTTTAAAAACGGCGCGCTGTCGGTCAGCTTCAAATTGCCGTTTTCATCCGCCTGCTTGGACACTCTCGGAATCGTCAGGCGCGGGTCATTCATCACGTCCATATCCAAAAAACTGATGAGTGTCACGAGGTGATCCTGAGCCGTGACCGTACCGCCCATGCCGAGCGACGC
>DAOPZJ010000062.1 GCA_035353335.1 Oscillospiraceae bacterium
TCGGCAATCTCTGCGACCGGATTATAAGATTATCAGACGGGCGGGTTGTGAACGCTTGAGAAGATCGATTTCAAAGCTCGAACTATAAGGTAGGGGCCATCGTGCACAAAATAAGGTATTAAAATCGGCCTCTGCATTCAAAGCCGCCTCACCGCCGTCCCGAAGCGAAACCGACGTACTCGTCCAGAAACCATTCCGCTGTCTTTTCCATCCGTAGGACAAGTTCATTGCCCTTGAAACAAAGGTTGATGCAGACATTGCCCAGATAGTCGTCGATGATGTCAACTTTGATGCGCAGCGTGTCCGGGCTGACCCAGGCCCCCGAAGCGGCGCAGCGGTAGGGCCGCCCGACCGGTTTCCCAATGGTCTCGCCGAAATAGTGCGTCTCCGGAAATCCGCCCAACACAAAATGCCCCAACCCGAAACGCAGTTGTTTATTACCGCGCTCGTTGGTGTAACAGAACACACCCTCATCGTCGGATAATTCGATTTTCAACCGCTTGATTCCCATCGGGTTTTTTTCCATTATATATTCAACGGAACCGATTTGACCGGAAAGCAATGAAGTTTTATCCCCCGGCACAACCGGAATACTTCGGTTCGAAGCATATTTCTCAAGTTCGGCATGCTCCGCCGGATTCTCCGCCAGCGCCGCTCCCGCCGGGTTGACAATATGTTTCCACAGAGCATTATAAATCGTCAGGTAACCAAGCTCGTTGCCCTGCGTATCTCCGGTACAGACAAACAGCAAATCCTTCTGCGGTATGCTGACCGCCAATTGGCTGCCCATTCCGATAAAGGAATACGAACCCTCGCGTGTCATCCAGACCTGATAACCGTATCCCTGCGACTGATCCGGCCGGTTATGTCCGTCGGTGCGGTTATCGATTTGTTTGGAGGTCGCCGCCCGGATATAGTCCGCCGGCAACAGCTGCTCACCCTCCCACAGACCGCCTTTCATCACTAATCGGGCAAACCGTGCCAAATCCATCGGAGTGCAGATGACCCCCGATGCCCCCCAGGAATAACCCTCCGGCGCTTTGATGCAAAAGGTATCTTCTGAAAACCCGATTCGGCTGAGCGCCTTTTTCTTGAGATATTCTAAAAATGTCATCCCGGTCAGCCGCTCGACGATGACGTCCAGTATGTAGGAGGCCGAGGAGTCATATTTGAACAGAGTACCTGCGGGGTGTGAAGTCGGCGTGTTGAAGAAGGTCGCGGCCCAGTCCTTTGCCCCAAGATAATAGGTGACGTCATCAAACGGTGTCGCCATGCGCAGCAGATCTCTGACCGTGGCATCAACGATATGGGGATGCACTTGCCCGGGCAGCTTGTCGGAGAAAAAGGAGATAATCTTATCGTCAAGCGAGAGTTTTCCTTCACCGATCAGCGCCCCGATAGCCATCGAGACAAAAGTCTTGCTGACCGAGTACATACGGTGCTTGTCCTCCGCTTTGAACGGCGCGGCGTAATATTCGCCGAAAACCCGGTCGCCCCGCATTAAAATCACGCTGTGCATCGCAAGTTCGGCTGAATCGAGTTCCCGTAAAAACCCCATCATGTTCCGGGAGGGCAGGCCTGCCCGCTCCGGTGTGATCTTTTTGAAGGTTTTCATTTCTCCAACACCTTTCGTTCGTCTTATTTTATAATACCATATCTATAAAGTTTTAAAAAGAAAAAAGTGAATAAATATAAAAATACAAGGCCGCGGCGATTCGCCACGGCCTTGTCCGCTGATGATTATTCCTGGCGCTGTAGCCGATGTCGTCAAGCGCCTCGACGGCGGCTTCGACTTTGGTATCCTCGACCTCTACGGTCTTAGCCGCAAGGTCTATTTTGAACGTGATCCCTTTTTCAGTGAGTGCTTTTGTGATACGCGCCGAGCACATTCCGCAGTGCATATCGGGTACTTTTAATGTTTTCATGATGTAACCTCATTTCATCAATTTTTTTATGGTATCGACGAGATCAGTGACAACCTCGTCGGTCGCCTCGTCGCTGCCGTTTTGAATATCCGACACCACGCAAGTTCGGATGTGGTTTTCGAGGAGCTCTTTGCCGAAGGCATTTAGTGCCGACTGCACGGCAGAGACCTGTGTCAAAATGTCGGTGCAGTAGGCGTCTTCGGAAAGCATCTTTTGCAAGCCCCTCACCTGCCCCTCGATGCGTTTGAGCCGATTTTGCAAGGCGTTCAATTCCGGCTCGCGGTATCTGATTTTATTTTGACAGCACTCGTTTATAGACCGACGAGACGATCAGCGCAGCACGCTCGTTTGCGAGTTTTTTCCCCTCTCATCTGCTGTCGCCGGTTTTTCCTCGGTTTTCATACACGGCGCAGCTGAATATCCGGCTTTTTCTATCTTGGACATGATGTCCTCGGGTTTTAAAACTGCCTCATCATAAGAGATGATCAACCGATTCATCGGAAAGTTTATTTCGCCGCTTTGCACACTCGGCAGCTTTTTGGCCACACACTCCACAGCGCTCGAACAGGACGCGCAGTGCTACCCCCAAGGGGTATTTTAATATATACTATTCAGGTGCATATTTCAATACTTTTTTGTTTTAATTTTATATTTTACTTGATAAAACACCGAGTAAAATAGGTTTCAATAAATTTTCTTGAATTTCTACGCTTTCCATTATATAATCGTTTTATAGGATAATATATGTCATTTTTTTCCTATATACATGACAAAGAGCATCGGTTTTAAAGAAATCTGATGCAAAACATTCCTTCTGACAGCGCTTTGCAATCCTCCGGTTTTTACTCTTGCGAATACCGAGCGAAAGAGGTGCGGTTATGTTTGCCCGAAGTGCTCAAAAAAAAGGTATAAGCCGAAAAGGAACTAAATTTAAATTGTCTGTCTTGTTTCTGATCGCGGTTATGATATTGTTAAGCGGTCTTTATTTGAGCTACATTTGGAACAGATATCAAACCATGGCCTCCGATGAAGCCATCTCTCTGGCGGAATCGTTGGAATCGTTCTTGCATTCAGACCAAATCGCAGTTTTATCCGGCAGTGCCGATGATCTTCAAAAACCAGAATATATCACGACAAAACAGAGCCTAAAATGGCTGGTTGAAGTAAAAAACCAAATTCGTTTTGCATACCTCATGGCTCTGAGGGACGGAAAAGTGATTTTTTTAATGGATTCCGAATCGCCGGAATCCCTCGATTATTCGCCGCCCGGCCAAGTTTATGCGGAGGCAGACAAACAAACTTTTTTATCTTTTACTGCGGGGAAGACCGTGCTGACCCGCCCATCGGTCGACCGGTGGGGCACCTGGGTCAGTGTGATGGTGCCGATTAAAAATTCAAACGGCAATACGATCGCTGTTTTCGGAATCGATTATTCCGCCGAAGAATGGAATCTGCGCATTTGGGAACGAATGATCGCGGATATTGTCATCGTATTTTGTGTTTTTTCTTTATTTATCGCTTGGCTTTTGTCAAGAACCCGGAGCGCTCTTTTAAAAGAACTCGGGAAAAAACTCGCTTTGGATGAAGCCCTGTATCACAGCGTCTTCAACCAGGCCCCAATCGGAATTGCGATTGTAAACGATAAGAGTTTCGTAAACCGTTCGGAATTCGGAAACTCAAACATCAATCCGACCTTCGAACGGATTCTCGGAAGATCCAGCCGTGAACTCACAGAAGTCAAATGGCCCGACATCACGCACCCGGATGACCTGAAACCGGATTTGGATCATTTCGAGCTATTTAAATCGGGTAAAACCAACGGTTATACCATGGAAAAACGGTTTATAAAACCTGACGGTTCAGCCGTGTGGACTAATATGAAAATATCGGCGTTTTTGAACGGTCCCGAAAACAGCCCGATGCATCTTTGTCTGCTCGAAGATATCTCCGCACGAAAAGAAACCGAAGAATCGCTTCGGGAGAGCGAACGCAGCAAATCCGTTTTGATCTCTAATCTGCCGGGTATGGCTTACCGCTGCAATTTTGACCGGGAATGGACGATGCAGTTCATCTCAGACGGCTGTTTTTCCTTGACCGGGTATCATCCTGAAAACCTGTTGTATAACAGGGATCTTTCTTTCAACGATTTAATCGTGCCGGAATACCGTGAATCCCTCTGGGAAGAGTGGAATCGTATCCTGATTTTGAAAAAACCGTTTCGATATGAATATGAGATAAACACTGCCGACGGAAAGCGAAAATGGGTCCTTGAGATGGGACAGGGCGTATATAACGAACACGGAGACGTCGAGGCGCTGGAAGGCATCATCCTCGACATCTCTGCCAGTAAGGAAATTGAAAATATATTTAAGTATAACAGCGAACACGATATCTGGACAGGCCTTTATAACCGAAGATATTTAGAAAATCTATTATATGAAGACGCAAAAAAACTGTCAACCAAAAAACGAGCCGTCATCAGCATTAATTTGGGCGCCGTTTACTCCCTGAGTTTGAAATACGGGTTTCAATACAGTCAGGAATTGATTCGGAAAGCCGCAAAAAAGCTTGAGACGCTTTGCACCGAAAGCCGTCAATTGTTCAATACCTATGAAAATCGCTTTGCTTTCTACATAAAAGAATATAAAGATCAGGACGAATTGACTGCCTTATGCGAGACGATCGTCGGCATCTTAAAAACGATGTTATCCGTCGAGAGAATCGGCGGAGGGATCGGCATCATCGAAATCGACGATGATAACAAAAGCAATGTCGATCTTTTATTGAAAAATCTTTTGGTCGCTTCAGAACGAGCGATTAATCTTTTTCAACCCGATATCGGTATTTGCTTCTTCGATAAAGAGATGAGCACTCAAATCGCCCGGGACGAAGCCATTAACCGGGAACTGACTCAAATCGCAGCCGGTGAACATGCTGATCGGTTATTTCTGCAGTTTCAGCCTGTTTTGGATCTTGAGACCAATCAAATCAACGGGTTTGAGGCTTTGGCCCGATTGAGGAATGACAATTTGGGTTTGGTTTCTCCTGCCGAATTTATTCCCATTGCCGAGAGAACGAATCTTATTATACCACTCGGGTATCAAATTATCCGCAAATCGTTTGCATTTTTAAATCGTATCCGGCAAGAAGGATTTGATGATGTCAGCATCTCTGTCAATATTTCCGCAATTCAACTGCTGAAAAACGATTTTACCGAAAATTTGTTCGCCATCATTGATGAAATGCAGACCGATTCGTCCAATATTGCACTGGAGCTGACAGAATCGATCTTTGCCGCGGATAATGACGAAATCAACAATATTCTCAGCACCTTGAAAACCCGCGGAATCCGCATCTTCCTTGACGACTTTGGTGTCGGTTATTCTTCGCTCGCCCGGGAACGGGAATTGGATATCGATTGTCTGAAAATCGATAAATATTTCATGGTAAGCCTCCTGTTCACTCTGGGAGCAAACTTGTCCAACGGTGATATTCTTTCGTTTATAATACCGCATCACCGTGTCCTATTTCTACCCCCTCCGTGTCCAATTTTAGTTTACCACTTCACCGGCACCCGTTTTGACCCGCAAATTGCCGAATTATTTATTCAAATGATGGAGAATCAAACCTAAATCATAAAAATACCCCCGCGCCATTCGGTGCGGGGGTATTTTTAGCAGTTTATATTTTCAGATCGTATTTCTTGGGATCCAGTTTGTCACACTCGGGAAGTACAGCGGCAACAAACTCCTGTTCATCCTCGGGCAGGTCTTCAATTTGATCGGAGAGCTTTTCCAGCCAGTCCTTTTCACGTTGGGTCAACGTGAGCCGGTCGGCGTTAACGCCCTTGCGCATGGCTTCGAGCACCAGTTCCGCCGCCCGTTTGGTACGCGCATAATAACCGTCCGTCTTGACCAGTTCTTTGGAGATGTCCAGCACCACATTGGGACGCAGCACATAGGCCTGCGGGTCAAGCTTGGAATCGGAGTCGGCGCAGATATCGCGCAGTAAAAGCGCGGTCTGCTTGCCTCTTGCCGTGCCCTCGTTCATCATGCGGCAGTCATAGACGAGTTGTTCAAAAGCGACGGTCGGGGCCATGCCGCCCAGCAGCTTGATATTTTGAATCGATTCATTGCTCCATAGGTCAGCGAGGGAGAGCGCGACGTTGCCGACGGGAGAAAGGTGCGCGCAGGCCGCAACCCGGCCTTCCATCGCAATCGGTGTCCCCGTGATGGCCTTGATATAGACGCCCTCGTAACCGCAGTCCTTGTGCGGGCCTTTTGCGCCGCATTCTAATGCGACCAAGCTGCGCACCGCGGTCATCACACGCACCGTCGCGGCAAAGACCTTGGGGATGTAATTCCGGTCGGCAAGCACCATTGCTGTATTGCCGAAGCCGCAGGCTGTGTCGCCGCTCGGAATCGCGCCGGTTTTTTCGCCGATCTTCACAATTTCGGTCCAGAGTTTGTTCATATCTCTACAACCGAGAATCGAAAGGGCGAACAGGGACTTGGCGATATCGCAGTTGACAACCGCATCGTCGTGGACTTCCTTGCCGCCGACCGATTCGATGGCCATAAAGTCCGCACCGGCTTTCGCGCTGCCCTCGAAAGTCGCCAGCATGTTATCCCAATGGGAGCCGTGCCACATATGCTCCAACCCTGCGCCTTCGCGAATGTCATTGGGTGTGATGCGCACCGCGCCTTTGATGCCGTGTTTTGCCTCGTGTTCCCTGATCACGTCGACGACGGTTTTACAGACCTCGATGCCCCACTCCGGATGAAAAGTCATCGGCGGCAGCGTCTCGATCTCGGCCACAAAGCCGGGCACTTCCAACGCTTTTGCCCGCTCGCAGATCCCCTCGGCGATTTCGCGGTAGTTGCGGATGACCTCGGGCATGGTGCCCGCCTCAATCTGCATCGGGGGCAGCGTGAAGTTGATCTCGGGATAAAGGGTGCCGTTTCCGATCGAAATACCGTTTTTCAGCGTAACCGGATATTTTGCGCGTGCATAAACGAAATCGTCGATGTTGTCATATGCCGTCTTGGTAAATGTCGTTTTACTCATAAAATTCGTTGCCGCCTTTCACAAATTAAAGATAAAAAATCAATAATAAAAAGGGTTCATGTGATATTTCCTATCACGATAATAGGATATCACATAAACCTATCAATTTGCTATGAATATAGTATGAATTTTAGTAATCTTGTTGCGAATCGATTCTCAATGAGTATACAACGTCCGAAACTCCCGATTGATTTGTGAAATCTCTTTTTCTCCGTCAATGTAGGGTTGGTACATCTCCCACGGGTCTCCGAGACCGGTCAGCCCGTCGCAGAGCGTGCAGCCCTCACAGGCGTCGCCGCAGACGTTCAGCGACCGCTTGATAATCTCAATCCGCGCTTCGCGCGTGGTGTCTTTGATTAAAATGGAATCGGTCATGTTATCCCTCCATATCGGAACAAATAATGCCCCCGCCCAATACAATGTCTCTATCGTAAACCACCGCTGCCTGACCGGGCGCGACAGCCCGCTGCGGCTCGTCGAATTCGATGTGTACGCTGTTTTCGCTTGTTGAAGTGATCGTCGCCCATTGTTCGGGCTGCCGATACCGAATACGCACTTTGGCGCGCAGCTGTTCGGGCGGATATTCATATGCGATCCAGTTGAAGTCCCCGACATTGAGTTCCTTTTTATAAAGAGTTTCGTCGGACCCGAGGACGACTTCATTTTCTTTCGTCCGCTTTTCGCAGACATACAGCGGCTCCGGCGCAGAAATCCCCAGCCCTTTGCGCTGACCGATCGTATAGCGGATCAAGCCGCCGTGTTCGCCGAGTGTCTTCCCGTTTGAATCGACAAACCGCCCCGACGGATATCGTTTGCCGGTATAGTCCTCGATCACTTTTGAGTAATCGCCGTCGGGCACAAAACAGATGTCCTGGCTGTCCTTTTTACGGGCGTTGCAAAACTCCTGTTCCTGCGCGATTCGGCGGGTCTCGGTCTTCTCGGTCTTCCCGAGCGGAAACTTCGTGTGCGCAAGCTGTTCCTGCGTCATGGCATATAAGACATAACTCTGATCCTTGGAAGCATCCAGCGCTTTTTTCAATAGATATCTGCCGCTGCTTTGCTCAATGCGCGCATAATGACCTGTGACGATGCAGTCACACCCGAGTTCCTTTGCACGTCCATAAAGCCGTTCGAATTTTAAAAACCGGTTGCAGTCGATGCAGGGATTCGGGGTTAACCCACGCTCGTAGGCATCGATGAAACGGTCAATCACCTGCGTTTTGAAATCACCGGTAAAATTGAACACATAAAACGGGATACTGAGCCGAAAAGCGACGGAGCGGGCGTCTTCGGCGTCCTCCAGCGAACAGCAGGTACTCTCCCGCCCCTCAGCGTCGCCGTCGAATAAGCGCATCATCGCGCCGATGCAGTCATACCCCGCCTGTTTCATCAGATACGCCGCGACGCTCGAATCGACGCCGCCGCTCATCGCAATCAGCGCTTTGAGCATTTAACAACTGCCCTCTTTACACTTGTTATCCTCACAGCAGCCGCAGCTCTCGCAGTCGGGGAACAGCGTCTTGTCGTAGTCGATGTGGTTTTTGCGGTAGTAGTCCGCGATGGCGGCCTTAATGGCCTCCTCTGCCAGTACCGAACAGTGCAGCTTGTGCGCGGGCAGCCCGTCAAGCGCCTCCGCAACCGCTTTGTTGGTCAGCGCGAGCGCTTCGGAGAGCGGTTTGCCTTTGATCAACTCGGTCGCCATCGAACTTGACGCAATTGCCGAGCCGCACCCAAAGGTCTCGAATTTGACGTCGTCGATGTTGTTGTCCTTGATTTTTAAGTAGATTTTCATAATGTCGCCGCACTTGGCGTTGCCTACTTCGCCGACGCCGTCCGCATTTTCGATAATGCCGACATTCCTCGGATGCTTAAAATGATCCATGACTTTTTCACTGTATAACATATGGTTTTTTTCCTTCTTTCAAATCGCGCCAAACCGGAGACATGTTTCTCAAATACTCCACAACCTCCGGTACTTTTTCAATGATGTAATCGGCCTGTTCTTCGTTGTTTTCGTCGCCGAGTGAGAGGCGCAGCGACCCGTGGGCGATCTCGTGCGGCCGTCCGATGGCAAGCAGCACATGGCTCGGGTCGAGCGATCCCGACGTGCAGGCCGAACCCGACGAAGCCATAATGCCCTGTTCGTCAAGAAGCAGCAGCAGCGATTCGCCCTCGATGCCCTCAAAGCACACATTGACGTTTCCGGGCAGCCGTTTGACCGCGTCACCGTTTAAAATCGTGTGCGGAATTTTTAAAAGTCCTGCGATGATCTTATCTCGCAGCGCCGTCAGTTTCGCGGTATTTTCATCGATATGGGCGCAGGCCTCGTCAAACGCCGCTGCCATTCCGGCGATTGCGGGCAAATTTTCGGTGCCCGCCCGCTTGCCGCGTTCCTGTGCGCCGCCCTCGATCAGGTTCACCAGCGGGATACCTTTTTTCACAACCAGCGCCCCGACCCCTTTCGGGCCGTAGAACTTGTGCGCCGACAGCGAGAGCATATCGATATTTTCCTTGACCACGTCGATGTGCAGATGCCCCGCAGCTTGTACCGCGTCGGTGTGAAACAAAACGCCCTTGTCGCGGCAGATTTTCCCGATCTCGGCAATCGGCTGAATGGTTCCGATTTCGTTATTGGCGTACATCACCGTCACCAGACAGGTGTCCGGACGGATGGCGGCCTCAACTTCTTCGGGTATTACGATTCCGTTTTCATGTACATCGAGCAGCGTGATCTCGTACCCCTGCTTTTTCAGCTTTTCGAGGGTGTGCAACACCGCATGGTGCTCAAACGCCGTCGAAACGATGTGCTTTTTATTCTTTTTAGCTCCGATTGCAGCGGCCGATAAAATGGCCTGGTTGTCGGCTTCGCTGCCGCCCGAGGTAAAATAAATTTCTTTTGCCTCGCACCCGAGGTTTCTTGCCATGCTCTCTCTGGCGCTCCAGAGCGCCTCCGCGGCCTCCTGCCCTGCCGAATGCAAACTCGACGGGTTGCCGTAGACCCGGTCAAAATACGGCATCATAACCTCTATTGCCGAACGGCTCGTTTTGGTGGTCGCCGCGTTGTCCGCATAAACTCTCATGATTTATTATCAGTCCCTGTTTTTATCTTTTCCGAAGTCCTAATCTGTACCGCTTCGGTATATTTATAATAACACTTATATCCTACTATGTCAATAGGATATATAAAAATTTTTTATCCGCCTATATAAGGCGGATATTTTAAACCTTACCGTCCAACACATCCCGCAGCGTGACGCTGTCCAAATAATTGTTGACAACGCTTTCGAGTTTGACCCACACCGGCAGCGACAGGCAGTCAGCCGCGCGTTCACAGCGTGCGGTGCCGCACTCCAAACAGACGACCGGCGCAATCGACCCCTCGGTCAGTCGAATAATCGACCCGACGGTGTATTCCTCAGGCGTTCTGGCAAGGCGGTAACCGCCATCCTTGCCGCGTGAGCTCTCGACCATTCCGGCTTTGTTTAACATCGCCACAATGGCCTCGAGATACTTGACGGAAATATCCTGCCGCTCCGAAATCCGTTTCAGCGAGACAAACCCGTCGCCGATATGCTGCGCAAGGTCGAGCATCAGGCGAATTGCATACCGCCCTTTCGTAGAGATCATCATTTTGAATCATCACTCCCCTTCGCAATTTATGATGAATCGATTTATTCTTTTAAGCGCTGTTTCGCATCATACCCGATCAAATCCCTGACGACAACGGATGCAATCAACAGTCCTGCCGCAGGCGGCACAAACGCGTTCGAGGCCGGGATATCGCGGCGCTGCGTGCATTTTCGCACGGTCCCCGGCGGGCAGACACAGTGTTTCAGGCAGCTCGTCGACTCGTCTTCATAAGGGCGTATCGGCAGTTCCTCGGAATAGAGCACCTTGAGCTTTTTAACGCCGCGCTTTCGCAGTTCCAGCCGCATCACCCGCGCCAGCGGGCAGGTTTTGGTCTCTGAGATGTCCGCAATCCGCAGCATGGTCGGGTCGACTTTATTGCCCGTGCCCATCGACGAAATCACCGGAGTCCCGGCGGCTTGCGCCCGCATGATAATTTCGAGCTTGCCCGTCACGGTGTCGATGGCATCAATCACATAGTCATACTGCGAAAAATCGAATTGACCTGCGGTATCGGGCAGGAAAAAGCACTGATATTTATGCACAACCGCTTTCGGATTGATGTCTAAAATCCGCTCCTCGGCCACGTCCACTTTATATTTCCCCACGGTTTTATGCGTCGCGATAATCTGACGGTTCAGGTTGGTCAGACAGACCCTGTCGTCGTCGATCAGGTCAAAAGTCCCGACCCCGCTGCGCGCCAGCGCCTCGACGACATAGCCGCCCACACCGCCGATGCCGAATACGGCAACGCGGCTCTGCGCCAGCTTCTCCATGGCCTCTTTGCCGAAAATCATTTGGGTTCTCGAAAACTGATCCACCCTGTCGTCCCCTTAATAGAAATTGGTAGTGCGTTTGTCATCCTCGAGCGAAAAGCGTTTCTTCGTAACGCTCTGATCGAAGGATCTCGGACTTATGGGGCTGCATTCCGACGACCCCTCTTACCTATTCCTTCAATTTACCGCATCGCTTGCGCGCACCGCTAAAATGGTCTTCCCGATCAAATCATCCAGTTCCCACCCGAGCATCGCCGCGCCCTGCTCAATGACCTCGCGCGAGCAGCCCGCCGCGAACTTTTTATCTTTGAATTTCTTTTTCACCGACGAGACCTCGAGATCGGACACGCTTTTCGACGGCCGCATCACAGCCGCCGCGCCGATCAGTCCCGTCAGTTCGTCCACCGCAAACAGCACTTTTTCCATCTGATGCTCGGGCTTGATGTCGACGGTAATCCCGTAACAATGGCTTGCACAGGCGCGGATCGTGCGCTCGTCGACGCCGTTTTCGCGCATGATCTCCTGGCTTTTAATGCAGTGCTGTTCGGGAAACTGTTCAAAATCGAGATCGTGCAGCAATCCGACCACCGCCCAGAATTCTTTTTCGTCACCGTAACCGAGTTCTTCGGCATACCACCGCATCACATCTTCGAGTATTCGCGAATGCAGAAGATGAAATTCGCCTTGATTATATTTCGTGAGCAGTTCCCACGCTTGTTGTCTGGTATAAGGCATTTTAAAAATCCTCTCAATCACAATTTCGGTGAAAAAGCCATGGGCGGTCACCCGTCCATGGCTATATTTTACACGGTTTTTTGAATTCTGTAAATATCGCTTTGTAGGGGCGATTCACAAACGCCCGTTAATACCACCTTGCGGGCGATTATGAATCGCCCCTACGGTATTCATTCCGAAAACAACGGTGTGGACAAATACCGTTCGCCGGTGTCGGCCAACAACGCCACAATCACCTTGCCCTTGTTCTCGGGTCTCTGCGCCAATTTGGCGGCCGCCCAGACCGCGGCGCCGGAAGAGATGCCGACTAACACCCCGTCGGTTTTGCCGACTTCTTTGCCCGTTGCAAACGCATCGTCGTTTTCGACCGTGATAATCTCGTCGTAGATTTTGGTGTTCAACACCGCAGGGACAAAGCCCGCGCCGATACCCTGAATCTTATGCGAACCCGCAACGCCGGTCGAGAGCACCGGAGAAGCCGCGGGCTCGACCGCGACGATTTTGACGGACGGCTTCTTGGATTTCAGATATTCGCCGACGCCGGTGATCGTGCCGCCGGTTCCGACACCCGCGACAAAAATGTCGACTTCGCCTGCGGTGTCCTCCCAAATCTCGGGGCCGGTAGTGGCACGGTGAATCGCCGGGTTTGCGGGGTTATCAAACTGTCCCGGGATAAAACTGTTCGGGATTTCTTTCGCCAGCTCATCCGCCTTTGCGATTGCGCCCTTCATACCCTTTGCGCCTTCGGTCAGCACGATCTCAGCCCCGTAGGCCTTGATCAGGTTTCTGCGCTCAACCGACATGGTCTCGGGCATCGTGAGGATGATTCGATAACCCCTCGCCGCCGCGACCGCCGCAAGCCCGATACCGGTGTTGCCGCTGGTCGGCTCGATGATGACCGAGCCCTTTTTCAGCCCGCCCTTTGCCTCCGCATCGTCGATCATGGCTTTTGCGATGCGGTCTTTGACGCTGCCCGCCGGGTTGAAATATTCGAGTTTCACAATCAGTTTTGCATTGAGCCCGTGGGCTTTTTCATATCCGCCGAGTTCCAGCAGCGGTGTTTTCCCGATCAACTGATCGATGGTTTGATAAATTTTTGACATAATAATGATCTCCTTGCTGCGATTATTTTATCGCTTTAAAACCGTGCTCGAGATCGGCTAAAATATCGTCGATATGTTCGGTGCCGATCGAGAGCCGGATGGTGGTGGGTTTGATGCCCGCTTTCAGCAGTTCTTCTTCCGAAAGCTGCGAATGGGTGGTCGAAGCCGGGTGGATGACCAGTGATTTGACATCCGCGACGTTGGCAAGCAGCGAGAACAGTTCAAGGGACTCGGTGAATTTCTTGGCCTGCTCCCCGGTACCTTTCAATTCGAAAGTGAAAATAGAACCGCCGCCGTTCGGATAGTACTTGTCATAAAGCACTTTCGCTTTTCCGGATTCGAGCGAGGGATGGTTTACCTTTTCAACCTGCGGGTGTTTCTTTAAATACTTGACAACGGCTAGGGCGTTTTCGACATGGCGTTCGACGCGCAGTGAAAGCGTCTCAAGCCCCTGTAACAGCAAAAACGAGTTGAACGGGCTGATGGTCGCGCCGGTATCCCTCATCAGCGTGGTGCGCAGCTTGATGATATAGGCTAGGTTTCCGACCGCTTGTGTAAACACAACGCCGTGATAAGACGGATTCGGCTGAGAAAGCCCCGGGAATTTGTCATTCTGCGCCCAGTCAAATTTTCCGCTGTCGATAATGACGCCGCCCATGACCGTGCCGTGCCCGCCGATGAATTTGGTCGCCGAGTGGACGACGATGTCCGCGCCGTGTTCGATCGGACGGAACAGATACGGGGTCGCAAACGTGTTGTCGATGATGACCGGAATGCCGTGTTGATGTGCAATGGCCGAGATCGCATCCAGGTCGAGGATGTCGGAGTTGGGGTTGCCGAGTGACTCCAAAAACACCGCTTTGGTGTTGGGACGGATGGCTTTTTCAAAGTTCGAAACTTCGTGTCCGTTGATGAATGTTGTTTCAATACCGAAGTCGCTGAGCGTGTTGGCAAACAGGTTGAGCGTACCGCCGTAAAGGTTTTCGGCCGAGACGATGTGGTCGCCCGCCCTCGCGATATTTTGAATCGCATAGGTGATCGCCGCCGCGCCCGAAGAAGTCGCAAGTGCCGCCGCGCCGCCCTCCAGTGCCGCAATGCGTTTTTCGAATACATCCGAAGTCGGGTTCATCAGGCGGGTGTAGATGTTGCCGCCCTCGGTCAGGCCGAAGCGTCCCGCCGCCTGCGCGGAGTCCTTAAAAACATAAGAAGTGGTCGCGTAGATCGGTACCGCTCTTGCGTCGGTCGCCGGATCGGGCTGTTCCTGCCCCACATGGAGCTGCAGCGTTTCGAATTTATAATTTTTGTTTGACATGATTTTCAATTCCTCTCATTACTTTTTATAGTCCTTTACTGAAATCCTCTCGAGAGAAAGCTTGAAAACGGATTTTCAAGCTTTACATCGGCACATTCGTCCGAATCGAAAATTATGTCTCACCAATTTTTGAAAGAACCCCTGCATAAATACCAACCTTTCCAGTGGGTTTATATGGATTATAGTTGATATCTCCTATAATGTCAATAGGGTTTTGAGAATTATTTTTAAGGGTCTTGACTAGAACAGAGGGTTATCACGGAACAATTTCAAGAGGATGTGG
>DAOPZJ010000063.1 GCA_035353335.1 Oscillospiraceae bacterium
AAGATATTCGGATTAGATTTTAACGATCTGATGTATTTTACTTTTGCGCTCTTCAGGAAGAAACCGGATATCCGCCGAAAATGGCAGGAGCAGATTCAATATATACTCATCGACGAATTTCAGGACTGCTCGAAACGCGAATACAGGCTGATTAATATTTTGAATGAAGCAAACAAAAATCTCTTTGTCGTCGGTGATCCCGATCAGACTATTTACGGGTGGCGCGGAGCGGATATGAAAATAATCATGGATTTCGATAAAAAGCATCCGGATACCAAAACAATCATATTAGACCGGAACTACCGCTCTACGCCCGAGATCCTTGCAACGGCAAATTCTCTGATTAAAAACAACGAGATGCGGATAGAAAAAGAGCTTTTTTCAAAAATTGAACCCGGCACGCTTCCGGAACACCTGCACGCACCGGATGAGAAAAGCGAAGCCGTAGGGATCATAAAAAGAATAAAAGCTCTGTTATGCGAAGGTTACAGATATCGTGATATCGCGATATTATACCGGGCTGCTTACGTATCACGTTTCATTGAGCAATATTTCACAAAAGAAGGAATACCGTTTGAGATATTCGGAAGCTTAAGTTTTTTTGAACGTACGGAGATAAAAGATGCGATGGCATTCCTTCGGCTTGCCGTGTACGGAGATGACCTGTCATTTCTCCGCATTATCAACACACCGAGAAGAAAAATCGGTAAGACAAAGGTTTCTTATTTAAAAGAGCTTGCGGCCGCGCAAGGCGGTACACTTTATCAGAATCTGAAAAACCATCTTCAGGATGAAATTTTCGCAAATACCGGTGCGGCTCGGTTTGTTTCTGTTATTGAAGAACTTCGCGCCGGAGCAGACAGCGTGAATCCGTCAGAGCTCTTACAATCAGTGCTTTTGAAGTCGGGTTACGAAGAATTTATACGCAAAGACGGCGACATGGACAGACTTGACAACATCGCCGAATTGAAACGTACCGTTGCAATATACGAAGAAAACTACGGTGAATTTCTGCCGCTCAAAGTTTTTTTACAGCAGATATCGGTCGGGTTTGAGAATGAAGCGGATGATAAACGCGACTTTATTAAGCTGATGACGATACATGCGGCCAAAGGTCTTGAGTTCCCGGCCGTTTTCGTATGCGGTATGACCGAAGGCATCTTCCCATCGAGCAGGACAATCGAAGAATGGAGCCAGGCAGGGCTTGAAGAAGAACGCAGGTTATGCTATGTTGCGTTGACCAGAGCAAAAAAGAAACTCTTTTTAACAGAATCAGAAGGTATCGGAAATAATAATCAGAAAACACCATCACGATTTCTTTTTGAAATAGATGAATGTCTCTATACCCGAACCGGCAGTATACCTGAAAACCTTATACGAGAAACAAAGAAAAAGGCTGGTTTACTGAATGAAGCAGATGTACAATCTTATTCGGTTGGAAATTCGGTTCTACATCCGCTATTTGGTGAAGGTCTCATTGAGAGCATTGATGACAAATATAAAGTTTATATGATAAGGTTTATAAAGAATGGCGCGCTTAAATCCATCAGAACTGATTTTGCCGGACTTTCTCCGTTAAAAAAATGACTTATTAAGCAGATCTCGAAATAATCATTTTTTAAAAGACGTACGGCAAGAACAAATAACGCCGGGACCCGTTTACGGGACAGGACTCGATTTATACTATCCTTAGGGGGACTCGTCTTCTCTCAATTTTTCTGCCGAAGAAGGTGAAATTTATGATGATTTCATATGAATCCATCTCTCAAGCCGCTTGCAATGCGATGAGCGGGACCGGTGAGACCGATCCGTTCCGTATCTGCGAAGCGCTCGGCATTCTGACGCTGTTTGAGCCGATGGGAACATTCCCGGGTGCCTGCAAGGGCTTTTTCTTAGCGCAGAGTCGGAAGATGGCCGTCACCGTCAACAGCGATCTGTCGGAGGAACTGCAGCGGATCATCTGCGCGCACGAGCTCGGTCACGCCGTTTTGCACCGCAAAGGCGCCGGGCTGAAGGCCTTTCATGATTTCATCTTGTTTGATACGGTTTCGCATTATGAATATGAGGCAAACCTTTTCGCCGCAGAGCTGCTTCTTCGGGACAAGGAAGTGCTGGCGGCTCTGAATGACGATCTGTCTTTCTTTCAGGCGGCACAGGCGCTGAACGTGCCGGCCGAACTGCTGGACTTCAAATTCCGCGCGATGAAACGCAAAGGTTATAAGCTCGACGCCCCGATTTCGGCGCGCAGCGACTTTTTGAAGAACGTGAAGGGCTGATTATGCCGGAACAAAAGTTTGACGCAAAGGTCTATGTCCGGGTCACCGCCGATTTCTCGGAAGAAGGAGTCATGCTGCCGCGAGAACTGGTCTGGGAAGACGGGGAGCGGTATGCCATTGACCGTGTCATCGATATCCGGCAGGCGGCCGCTTTGAAAGCCGGAGGGCAGGGCGACCGCTACACCGTTATGATTCGAGGCCAAAAGAGTTATCTGTTTTTCGAACGAAGCGCCGATTTGACCGGGTCAGTCATCGGGCGCTGGTTTGCGGAGAGGAAATAAAAGAATTAAAAAATTTTTCATTTCATGTTGATAAAATGCGGGTTTCGCGGGAACTTATCGCCGAACGCGCAATCAAGCGCTTCGGAAAGGTGAAATGAAAAATGGAAAACGTCACATTGGCTCAGGAATTCGACGAAAAGCAGATTCTGATTCAGGCGAGGGAACAATACCAAAAGAAAATCAAAGAGCGGCTGCCGATGCCTTCGCCGGAACGGCTCGAACTGCTGCTCAGCGGAAAACGCTATAAAGCGGGGAAGCATCCCCCGGCCGTCGTGACGGATGAAATCAAAGCGGCGCAATTCGATTTTGCCTGTATGACGGCAAGGCAGCTGTTTGTGAAATGGGAAACCATACAGGACATCAAAATCACAAAACCGACGAAAGCCATTCCCATCGGAACCGTGACGCTTCTGCTTGAGCCCGTAAAGACAAACCATTTGAACGCGGAGCCGTATGAGCATTTTCTTGATATGGTCATGTGCGCGGATTCCATGGTCATTCGGGTGATAAAGGGCGCGCTTTGCCTGTATTTCACGTTTTGTGACATTCTTGTGCCGGAGCGGAAGGAGAGGGGCTGAAGAGCCCGACGGAATGCCGAATAAAGGCATCAATCGGCGTTGAATCTTCAGAACGTCTGATATATAATAAAAGAAACTGAAAAGAGGTGCATTTATTTGAAAAAGGGCATCAGTATCTGGTCGTTTTCACAGGCCTCTCTTGAAACCTGCTTTCAGCTTGCCGAAAAAGCCGGGTTTGACGGAGTCGAAGTCGCTCTCGCCGAAACCGGCGAAATCAATCTCGGGTCAACGAAAAAAGAACTTTTAAAAATCAAAGAAACCGCCGAAAAAGCCGGAATCGAGCTTTACAGCGTCGCAAGCGGCCTTTACTGGACCTGTAACTATACCGCGTCCGATCCGGCGATCCGGGAAAAAGCCAAAGAGATCACCAAAAAGCAGCTTGAAATTGCGTCCCGGCTGGGATGTGACACGATTCTCGTGGTTCCGGGCGCGGTCGGTGTGGATTTTATGCCCGGTACTGAAGTCATTGAATATGACGTCGCCTACGAGCGCGCGTCACAAGCTCTGAAGGAACTTGCTCCTTTTGCGGAGGAACTTGGGGTAACCATCGGTGTGGAAAACGTCTGGAATCAGTTTTTGCTGTCTCCCCTTGAAATGGCCGGGTTTATCGACGGGATCGGAAGCGCTTATGTCGGCGCCTATTTCGATGTGGGGAACGTCATGTACAGCGGATATCCGGAACACTGGATCAAAATTCTCGGAAAAAGAATCAAAAAGGTTCATTTTAAGGACTATCGAAAAGCTGCGGGCGGGCTCCACGGATTTGTGGATCTGCTCGCCGGAGACGTCAATTTCCCCGCAGTGATGAGGAGTTTTTCCAAGATCGGTTATGACGGCTGGGTGACCGCCGAAATGCTTCCGCCGTATAAATTCTTCTCCGAGACGATACTCTATAACACGTCGAACGCCATGGACAAAATACTGGGAAGGACTTGATAAAGTGAAAAAAATAGGACTGATCGGCTGCGGTTTCATGGGCGGCATGCACAGCGCGTGTTATCATGCTATAAAAGAAGCCAAACTTGTCGCCGTCGCGGATGTGAGACCGGAGAAAGCGAAAGAGATCGCGCAAAAATACGGAGCCGAGGCATATTCCACAGGGATGGAACTGATTAACAATGCCGATATGGATGTGATCGATATTTGTCTTCCGACTTACCTTCACTGTGAGCACGCCGTCGCCGCCATGAAAAAGGGCAGGGATGTGTTTGTGGAAAAACCGATCTGCATGAATCCCGAAGAGGGAAAGCTTCTTTTAAAAACCGAAAAAGAAACCGGAGCAAAGGTACAGGTAGGCCTTGTCATCCGTTCCTGGAACGAATATATGTGGTTAAAAGATACGGCTGTTTCCGGAAAATACGGTCGGATCACTTCCGCATATTTCGGAAGATTGAGCCCGAAGCCGACCTGGGCCTGGAACAACTGGCTTCATAATCCCGAATGCAGCGGCACAATGGCACTCGATTTACATATCCACGACATCGATTATATGCGCTATCTTTTGGGCGAACCGAAGAATATTTCTTCTCAGGCAGGAAGAAACGACAAGGGCATCATTGAACATATCTACAGCGTCTTTTCCTATGAAAATGCCGCGGTCAGCGTCGAGGGCGGCTGGGGATTTTCGCAGGAGTTTCCCTTTTCGATGAGTTTTCGGGTGCAGTTTGAAAAAGCAGCCGTTGTTCTGGACGCAAACGGGCTGACCGTATACTGCAATAACGGAGAGGTTTTGAAGCCGGAGATCAAAGAAGAGTTTCGCTTAAACAGCGAGATCGGCGGAAACGTCTCCTCCCTCGGCGGATATTATAACGAACTCAGCTATTTTATCGATTGCCTGGAACAGGGCAAAGAAATTACCAGAGCGCCGTTATGTGAAGCAGTCAAATCGATGGAGCTTGTACTCAAAGAAATTGAAACAGCCGGCGGAATGGTAAAAAAATAGGAGGATTTAAAAATGAAAGTACTTGCGATCGGTGCGCATCCCGATGATATCGAGGTCTCGTGCGCCGGGACGCTTGCCAAGTGCGTAAAAAGAGGAGATCAGGTGACGGTTTGCCATGTCGCGAACGGCAATATGGGACATGTAGTGATCGAGCCGGCGGCATTGCGTGAAATCAGAATCGGTGAGGCAAAAAAGGCCGGCGCGCTTGCCGGAATCAAAGTCATCACCGCGGACATCGGAGACCTTGTGGTAAACGGCAGCGATTTGTCTCAACGGGATAGGATCATGGAGATCATCCGGCAGGAAAAGCCGGAACTGATCATCACCCACAGCCCGACGGATTATATGCCGGATCACGTCGCGGTCAGCAAGCTGGTGTTTGACGCGGTCTTCTGCGCCAGCGTTCCGCACTACGGCAGCAATCCGGCGACGGCGCTGACGCCGCTCTTTTATATGGACAATTTGGCGGGAATGAATTTTCAGCCGACGGAGTATGTCGACATCACGGAGACCTTCGAGACAAAACTTCAAATGCTCGAATGCCACGAAAGCCAGATGAAATGGATGAGAGACCACGATCATATCGACTTTGCGGATTTTGTGCGCACCTGCGCCAAGTTCAGGGGTCTTCAATGCAACTGCGCCTATGCGGAAGCGTTTACCCAGGCCTATGTGTGGCCTAAGGTCGTAACTAAAAGAATGCTGCCGTAATAAAAGGAGGAGAAATACAATGGATTTTTTAACGACCGTGAAAGGTTCTTTGCTTGAAAACTTTTTCCCGAAAGGGTGGGATCTCGCGAAGATAGACGCCTGCTGTGAAAAAGGCGTTCAAAGAGAAAGCTTCTGGAACAAAAGCTTTCAGCCGGTGGAATGTGAAAACATCAATGATTTTGATACTTATATGGGGCATGAGATCGCCTTGCAGATCAAAAAAGCAAAGGATGAGGGCAAAAAGCTTGCGATGATCCTTCCCGTCGGCCCGATGGGGATGTACAAGTGGGCGGTGTTCTTTTTAAAGGAGTGGAACGTCCGCTGTGACCACGTCACGACTTTCAATATGGACGAGTGGGCTGACGGCGAGGGAAACACGCTGCCAAACACCGATCCGGCCTCCTTTGAATACAGCATGAAAGCGGCGTTTTTTGATCCATTGGGGCAATTGACAATTCCGTCCCGGCAGCGGAATTTTGCCACAAGGGAGAATCTGCCGACATATCCCGCCAAGATCGCCGGAATGAAAGAGGAAGGCGCGCGGCTTGTCTTGGTGTTCGGCATCGGAAGAATGTGCCATATCGCCTTCTGGGAGCCGCATTTTGCCGAAGAGTTCGCAAACGAAGCGGAGTGGAAAAAGCAGTGCTTCCGGTTGGGCGCAAAGCTCCATCCGCTGACCATCGAGCAAAATGCCATCACCAGCTTTAAATCCCGCACGACGCTGGTTCCCTGTTGCGCAAACACGATCGGACCGGGTCTGTTTTTGCAGGCAGATACCATCATCGGCGGCGCCGACGGCGCGCTCGGCAGAGGAATGGGCTGGCAGGGCATGAGTTTTCTGACCACGCTGCATTACGGCCCCGATATGAACATCACCTCAACTTACATGCCCACGCTTCCGGGGAAACTGTTTTATCTGAAAGAACTTGCGGGTCCGCTGGCTGCGGAGTGCAATTAAAACTTTATGATCTGTCTTATTTTTAAAACAGTAGATTGCAGACCGAAGAAAAACCCTCACAGAATCATATAAATTGTTTTTCCGGCGGCATGCACGGCGGAAAAACACCTTAACCCGCGCCAACGGGCGCGAAACCGGGGGTCACATAGGGGGTATTGGATACCCCCTATGAAGTGAAGACTTTGTCTTCACGTTATAACCGTTGAAGCAAGTATTTCAGCGGTTTAATTTTTTGGATTGTAAAGCGGCGCATCATATGGTATAGTTTTCTTGAGCGGGTTTGCCCCAAATTATAGGAACGGGAGGTTATCCGTCCGCACAAAAAGACGGGTAAAAAAATAATGAAACAGCATTATCTTCAAATGGTCAGGGGTCTGGATCTCGCGTATGAGAGAATCAAAACCAAGGTCATCAACGACCCGGATCATCTGTTTAACGGCGGCTACGCGGATCTTTACGGGATTCCGGAAACCACAAACGCGGCGGGCATCATGCATAACTTTATCTGCGCCTATTGCTGCAAAGAGAGCAAATATCATCAAAATTCGGAAGTATTGGAACGGATCAACGCCGTTTGCGGCTATATTATGCGTCTGACGAATCCCGACTGCACGTCCAATTTGCTGATTTCGGATTACCATGCGCCGGCGACGTTTGACCTGCTGAGCATTGTCCGCGCCTATCGGATCTTCTTAAAATACGCCGATAAAACCTCGGCGGAAAAGGAAACCGCCCGCCGGGTGCTGACGGTGATCACCCGCCATGCGAAAGGCATGCTGGCGACGGGTTTTCGCACCCCGAATCACCGTTGGATGGAAGCCGCCGCGTTGTTAATGACCCATAATATTCTGGGCTGGCCGGCGCTAAAAGAAAAAGCAGACAAGTATCTGGCCGAGGGTATCGACATCGACGCCTACGGCGAGTTTACCGAGCGCTCGGCCGGCATGTACAACGCGGTCAACGACAACGCGCTGCTGACGATCGCCGAAGAGGGCAATCACCCCGAAATTTATCAATATGTTGAAAAGAATATGAATTTGCTCTTTTCTTATATCGAATGCGACGGCAGTATCTTTACCCAGAATTCCCGCCGCAAGGATAAGGGCGAGGGCTCCGCTTCGGGCAAGTTTTTCCCCGGTCATCCTTATTACTTTTTATATCTCTGGGCGGGGCATGTACTCAAGAACAAAAAGTATCTGAAGTTCGCCGAGGAAATTTTCAACGATTCGGTCGACAACAACCGGGGCGCGCCCAACGCGGTGTGGGTTTATCTCTTGAACCCCGAGTTGATTGACTGGGACTCCGAAAAGGATTTGAAAGACATCGAAATCCCCAAAACCTATTCCGCTTTTTATCCGCTTTCGAATATCTACCGTTGCTGCAAAGAATATTTCAGCTATTCGATTATCGCTAACAATCCGAACTTCCTGTTTGTGAAGTGCGGAGATTTGAATATCTATGTCCGTGCATGTGCGTCCTTCTTTGCGATTGCGCAGTTCGTTCCGACCGAGGTCATCAAGACCGACGAAGGCTACTGCATGGAAATCACAGCAGTCGACGACTATATGCTCCCGTTTGAAACCCCGCCGGCGACTTCGGACTGGTTTGCGATGGACCATTCGTCCCGTAAAAAGGTCTGCATATGTACCTTGAAAATCACGATTGACTTCATTGAGCTGGAGAACGGACTGAAGCTGCGGGTCAGGACCGAGGGCACCGAAAAGGTCCCCTTTAAATTGGAATACGTGGTGATTCCGAACTGCAAAGTGGAAACCCAAAATTTCGTCATGGATGCCCATGGGGGCGAATACATCAGCCTTAAAAACGGGAATGTCCGCCTTGAGCATATCGAAAAAGGCCACACCATTACCATCAAAGGGATGTTCTCCAAACATCTCTACCATACCGCTCTGCGCGGGAGTGTGCCGCAGGTCAAGGACTCGTTCACGATTTACAGCACCGATTTCACGCCCATTGACAGGGAAGTGGAGATTCTCTGCACGATGAGAAAGTCAACCTATACCGACGCGGATAAAATTTAACGGCTGAATCTCCGTAGGGTTATACTAACTATGATCGGGATGACAACCAACCTTAATATTTTGTTTTCATTGTCATTTTCTCTAAATTCATTGGCCATTTATATTAAAAGAATATACAATTCATTTCCAAAAGTAAAGTCCATCATTTGATATTTTTTATGAATATATTTTTATTACATTATTCATATCCTCAAATATTTTGGCAAATTCAAAATCTGTCATTTGCGCCTTATATTTTTCAATTTGATCCAAAGTCCATCTAGCTTTATAAAGTTCAGCCTCCTTAGAATTAATATCATTTCTAAAATTTTCATTATTAAGAGCATATATACCCCGGCTTTCCATCCATAAAAATTCCATTAGATCTACATAAACCACACCAACTAACTCATTCATATCCATTTGACCTAAATATTTATCATACCTACTTTGATTTATACAAATTACGTTTCCATAATCAGTGCTGTCATAAATTGCTCCAGTGGATAAATCTCCTGACCATATTGGCTGTAATCGGTTGGTACAAACCACTATTTGTAAACCATTTTTTTCCACCAAAAGTTTCATAATATTGGGATCAATTTCATCAAGTCTGGCGACAGCTTTTTTGGTGCTTTTGGTAAAAAGTTCATTTAAACCACACTCTCCGCCAGTAACGACAATAAAAGCGGCTTTTTCGGATTTGATTACCTGAAAACTGTTTAAACCTTGATCACTGCCGGTTTTTAGATATTGATTAACCTCGTTAGCATTTAAATTATAGAGGTTTTTTTGATCACTAAAACCTCCATATAATAAAGATTTAAGTCGGTATTCAATTCTTTGTTCTTGAGTGCCCAACATGATGGGATTTTCCAATTCCACATATTTTCCACCACTTAATTGGTAAATAAGTCTGGTGCCATCAGAAAGGCAGATTCCGTTATCTTTATCCCAAACAATCTTTAGTGAGTAAGATGAACTTTGGTTAGTATTTTCGACAATGGATTTGCTTCCACTTTGACTATATTTAGTAATCTTTCGATAACCTGACTTTAAATTATCTGAATTAAAAACATAGGCTTCGCCATTTTGGACATAAACAACATCAGTAGATTTTAAATTGCCTCTGATTTTGTTGATGACACTATTGTTTAAAGCATCTTGGGTGAGTGGTTCTGTGTTTCCAGAAAAAACCACTGTGGCTCCGCAAAATTTATCAGTCAAAGCACAAATATTAGTGTCAGTGTCGTTAGTATATTCACCGCCGGCCATATAAGGCAAAACTTTGGCTCTGTCTTTTTCGGGAGTAGAAGTATATTCCTTGCTGGGGGTTGAACTTTCAACCTTGGAAGAAGTAACAGTGCTGTTTGGTTTAGAACTTACCACTTCACTAGAAACTTTTGATTCTGGGCTGGAACTGTAAACTTCTGAAACTAATTCTTTTGAAGTTTCTTCTGAACTGCTTATACCAGATAAGGTATCACCGCTACTTGATGCGGGTTTACTTTCGCTTAAGCCACTAACTTCACCTTTAAGTGCACAACCACAAGTAAGAAAAATTAAAGCGGCCATTCCGGCAGCCGTTATTCTTTTGGGCTCCCCGCCGTGTGTTCTGTTTTCTCTTTTTTCAATCATGTCTTTCACTGCTCCTCAATTAATCCAACGCTTTGAAAAAATCATATGTTTCAGATTGCACGCCCTGTTTTATTACCGCTTGACACAAATAATTCGCTGTTACTGATAATATCTCATTTTATAAAAAATGTCAAATATTTCTCGATATGCCATCTGGCAATCATTCAGCACATAAATTCACAAATGCATCAATTACTTTTTGCGGATCAGTTTTTGGGCCAGATAATTCTATTAGCGCGACACGTTTTGAATATTTTCTGGCCCAACTGGTAAAATATCCGGGTGTTCCTAAGCAATTGCTTCGGTAGATACCCAAGACATTAAAATATTGACAAAGAGATGAATTTCCGTAGCTGGTTGCAAACCAACCATGGATATCAATGACATCATCCGGTTTAATTTCAATAACTAAATCACGTAGGGCTTGGGATTCCGGGCAAGAAAAAGGAGAAAGAGTTTTGTTAAAGGTTGAAGTTTCTTTTTCCCAACGGTAATCAAAATCTCGGTTGATATCGACGCCCAACGAAACTTGGCATCTGCCCGGACCATTGTCCAGGGAGCCGTCAATTAATCCATCGGGGTTGGCTGAAGGAACTATGTAAAGCGCAGTATTGCAGAGTTGCTCAGGATTTTCGGCGAAATATTCAATCAACGCGTTGCCGATGTCTACCAACGCCTGACCATCATGGGGATAGGAACCTTCAAAGCCATGCAGTTCAAAGGTGACTAAAACTTTTTTCTTTGCATCTACCGGTTGAATCACCATTACATTCAACGGGCGTTCTAATCCACTTTTACCATATTCAATAACGGTAACATTGTCCGGATAAACGACTACATCTGACGGAACATATACTTCTGATGAAGAAGAAACTATATTATTTGGTTTATAATTTTCCGTTTGAGAAGAACCCAATTCAATTGCGCCGGAGGCGGTTGATATTGTTTCCGAACTATAATCTACTGATTCCGGGCTTGTACCGGAAACCTCAGACACGAATCCTTTTGAAGAGTAAACTTCTTCTGAACTGTTTGTACGGGAAAAAAAGTTACTGGAAATTACTGGGGGCGAGGGGGGGGGGTAGATTTACTGCTTATATCACTGTCCCCGGTTTGTAGCGCGCAACCACCGGTAAGAAGCGTTAAAGCGATCATATAGGCAGCTATTATTCTTTTGAACGCCTCGCTGTGGGTTCCGTTCTCTCTTTTTACCATGTCTTCCACTTCTCCTCAATCAACTCAATGCTTTTGACAGAATCATAGGTCTCCGATTGCACTGCTTGTTTTATTACCACTTAATAATTCGCTGTTAATGATGGTATATCATTTTTTCAAAAATGTCAAATATATCTATGAATCAATCATTCATGATTATCAAAGACCGACAGCGGAAAACCACCGCACCTTATCGGATGAAGCCCCACCAAAAAAAGACCTTGTTCTTCGGAACAAGGTTGGATTGAGCAGGTGCGTTGAATTCATTCAACAGGAACCCTTCTGTCTTCTATCCAGCATACGCAGTGCGTTTTTATAATAAATCAGCTCTTTTTGTTCACCTGTCAGCGCTGCTTCCTCCACCTGACCCAGATTGACCAGATAGGAACCCGGCATATCAGAGCCGAAGAGAATCCGCTCTGCGCCTAATTGCTCGACGGTATAATTCAAATCGTCGCCCCGGAAAATGGAGCCGGAGAAGTCGGTCATGACGTTGGGGTAGTCCCTGATTGCCCGTACCCCGTGATAGCAGTTGCCTCCCAGATGAGCCATGACCAGTTTGGCCTCGGGGTATTGTTTGGCGAGGGCTGCGACGTGTACGCCGGTAGACTCATGGGCATACTGACCGACGGATTTTTTCCAGGCGTGCAGCATCACCGGGATATTGTAGGCGATACACTGTTCAATCAGCGGGAAGACCTTCGGGTCGTCGCAGGTGGTGGCGATCCAGAGCTTCATGCCCGACATCCCGTACTCCTCGATCCCCTGCCGCAGCACCGTCAGCGCGTCGGGGTTGGAGGGGTTGACATAGACAAAGCCGTAAATCAACTCCGGTTGTTCCCGCATGAACCGAACGACGCCCTCATTGAGAAAGCGGATTTCCTCTTCGTTCGGGTAAACGCACTCCACGCTGGAGACGCAGAGCTTGTCTATCCCGTACCGCTTGCAGGCAATGAGCAGGTTTTCCTTGTCCTTTTGCCCGTTGCCGCCCCAGATATGGGCATGAAAATCGATAATCACGGGAATCCTTCCTCTCATATATGAATGAATATATTGAAATCAACACCAGGTTGGTGCTACAATAGCCGCAGGAACGATTCGGAGGACAAGCGGCATGGAGATTTTTGATGCGGGCTGCTTTTGCGGGAACTGGCCTTTTCGCAGAATCAGAAACAATACTTTGGAAAAGATGCGCCTGCTCCATCGGCAAAACGGCGTGACGGGCGGCTGCATGGCCGCGCTTGAGGCGGTGTTTTACAACGACCCCGCCGAGGCCGATGAGGCGCTTCAAAAACAGCTGGCCGGTTCGGAATACCGCCCGGTGTTGACCGTGAATCCGACCCTTCCGGCGTGGGAAAAGGACATGGAGCGGGCGGCGGGGAAATTCGCAGGCGTCCGGCTTTATCCGGGTTATAACGGATACAGCCTGAAAGACGAATCTGTGTTTCGCCTCTGTGAGCTTGCCGCAGAGTTGAAACTGCCGGTGACGATCTCGCTTCGGATGGAGGATGAGCGGAACACCTACATTTTTCAGCCCCGAAAGCTCGAAATCGATGAGATTGACGTACTCATCAATCATCAAATGGACTGCACGATCATTCTCT
>DAOPZJ010000064.1 GCA_035353335.1 Oscillospiraceae bacterium
ATCTTGACCTCGTTTACAGCTTACTACTCCTCGCTGTTCTAGTCAAGACCCTTAAATTTTTCTTACAATTCTATTTACCGAAATCGTGCACCGCCTTGTACATCGCGAGGATGTTTTCGGGCGGAACATCGGGCATGATGTTGTGTTCGGTGTTGAAGACATAACCGCCGCCCGGCATAAAGATGTCGAGCATTCGGCTGACATAATCGTAGACCTCGGCGGGTGTCGCACGGTTTAAAATCCAGCGGGTGTTGCATCCGCCCCCCCAAAAGGTGATGTCGCGGCAGAATTCGCGCTTGAGTTCGACCGGGTCCATGCCTCGCGCGGTGGTTTGAATCGGATTTAAGATATCGTAGCCCGCCTCGATCAAGTCAGGCATCAAGGCGCGCAGGGAACCGCAGGAATGCAGAAAGGTCTTCATCTTGCTGTGCTTGTGAACATACTCGCAGAGGATGGTATGGCGGGGCTTAAAGAGCTTGCGGTAAATCTGTGGGGCCATAAACGGGCCGTCGTTCGTTCCTAAATCGTCCCCGAACCGCAGGATATCCACCACATCGCCGACCGCCGCGCAGACCTTTTCGAGCGAGGCGAGGTGGCGTTCCATCAATGCGTCGAGCAGTTTCTCGACTTCTTCCGGTTCCAAAAGCAAGTCCACGAGGAAGTTGTCCATCCGGCGCAAAAAGGTGCCCCATTCGAACAGGTTGCAACCGCAGACGATCATCAGCGCCTTGTCGGTGGTTTGTCGCAGGAATAGGGCTTTTTCACGCAGTTTCTCGTAAAAATCCGGCGTTGCGGCGTTGTCCCATGGGCTGTGGGCGAGCTTTTGCCAAAGCACTTTATTCATGGCCTTGCCGAGGTCTTTATAATCGGCGGGATACCCGTCTATATACGGAAAGCAGGTCTGGTCAAAAAAGGTACCGCTCGGCGGCATTTGGGCGATCTTATCTCCGTCTTCGTCAAGCACGATATGGCTGCCGTCAGGTTTTTCGGTCGGACGAAACCATGCGGGATACTGGACTTTGCCGCCGTCGGGGAGTGTGATGTCATACCAGTCGCCGTCTTCGGTGTTAAAGGCGCGCCCGATATCGAGTACATCGACGCCGAAACGTTCAATCATTATATCTTCAGGTTGGGCGAGCTGCTGGACGACATCGTAAATACGGGTATTGCCGTCGGTGATGCCAAGGTGCTGTTTTAAATTGTTATAAGCGATTGCGGAAATCCCCGAACTCGGCGTGGAACCGAGATCGAGCGGGACACGGTCGGGCTCATTATGATTGACGGAAGTTAAAACGCGTTCTCTGGAAGTCATAGGTGTTGTCCTTTTCGGTTTATAAGTTAAAGAGTTTATTTTCCAACTTTCAGTCGAGGTGAAAAACCTCTTCGGCCGGTGACCACCACTCACCGGGCTTTGCCGTGTCAACCGGTTCTTGACAGGGGTCAGTGTGTTTCCACCACTCCTGTGTGACCGGGTCGGCGGCCATTTTGGCCATATCGGCGGCGTAATCGGTGCCGGTGTATTCAAAATAGCTGAATAAAAGACCGTCGCGGTAATAGATCGAATAGTTTTGAATGCTGCATTTTTTAATCATGGCAAGCACCTCCGGCCAGGCGTTGGCATGCAGTTTTTTATATTCCTCAAGTTTTTCCTGACGGACGGCGATAACGGAACCATAACGTTTCATGGTATTCTCCCTCTCAAGTTTCTGTTGAAAATAAGATGTAAATTATACTCAGTATAACATTTATTTACAAAAAAAACAATGTAAAAAAAATACCGCAAAGATGCGGTATTTACACGGTAAGGGCTGCGATAACATTCGTTTAAATCGGACTCACGGGCACCAGCATTTGCTTTCCTTTTTGAATATGCATTTGAGCCGTCTCTTTTGGAACCATCGACCCGCCGGTAGCCCAGCAAATATGAATATCGGCTTTTTTTCCCGCTTTTGCCGCAGCCACCGGGCCAAACAGACAAGTGGCGGCCGAGGGTTCGATATAGATGTCCTCTGTTTCTTTTAACAATGCTAACAGCGGATACATCTCCTCATCGGCGATGGTGCAAATACCGCTGACCAAATTTTTCATCATCCCGCTGACCAGGCCTGAGGGTCTTCCCACTGCCAAACCGTCTGCGTCGGTTTTGCCGGACAAACCGATATCATCTACCCGAATACCGTTATAAAGTTTTGACGCCATTCCCAACAGCATACAGGGGGATTGAGCAGACTGGATAAACCAGCTCTTTGCCGCGTCCCCGTAAACGGTTTTGAGCCCGAATGTGATCCCGCCGGGAGCGCCGCCCACACCACAGGGCAGGTAGGCGGCTAAGGCCGATTCCGGAGTCTGGGCAAGCCCCAGTGCGTCCATCTGACTCTTCAGCCGGTCAGCGGCGACCGCGTATCCCAAGAAGAGGTCGGTTGAATGTTCGTCATCCACAAAGTAACTGCGATCGTCTTTCTTGGCTTCGTCACGGGCGTTGCAGACCGCCACCGAATAGGCCGCCGGATGTTCGATCACCTCGACGCCGCGGCTGCGCAGCAGGTTCTTCTTCCACTCTTTGGCGTCCGCGGACATATGCACCACGGCCCGATATCCCAGCACTGCCGACATTGTTCCGATAGAAAGGCCCAAATTGCCGGTACTGCCCACCAGAATGGAATAGGCCGAAAAACACTTTCTCCATTTTTCATCGGCAAGAGAAGCGTAGTCTTTTCGGTCAAAACCGTTTTCTTCGGCCAATTTTTCGGTGAACTTTAACACCTCATAAATGCCGCCCCGCGCTTTGACCGAGCCGGCGACCGGCAATTCGTGATCGCATTTTAAAAACAACCTGCCGGTGATTTGAATTCCGTAACGCTTCTCAAGTGCCGTTTTCATCTTTGGCAGCTCCCGCAGCGGTGATTCGATGATGCCCTTGCTGACGGTTGTTTCGGGGAAAATCCGTTGGATCAGGGGAGCAAACCGCATTAATCTTTCCTCGGCATCGACGATATCTTCCCGGTGCAGGGCAAGGCCGGACTTTACCTCGTCGAAAGGCTTCAGTTCGGGATTGACCCAAACAACAGGTCGGGCGTTTTTCAGATCTTCCAGAAGCTCCGTGTTGATATCGATGATCGGTTTCATATGAATCTCCATGAAAAGCAGAATAATTTCACCCGGTTTGTCTATATTTTTCCTTAATCGTAATATCGCACGAAATAGATTATGTAATCGTTGCCTTGCTGCGCTAAAACAAGATCATTTGTTTACGAATTTAATAGGAATTGATGATTATAAATAGTTAATTCGGCTTGAGGCTTTTAAAAAACGCAAGCCGTATAAACCCAGAACGGCGGTGAAAACAGCCGGGCTGTAGGCGCAGAAACGCTCAACGAGGCCGAAATAATCGTGCGGCACCAACCCGACACCGAATGTACCGATCAAGATGCAGGCAAGCGCGACTGCGGCAATCAAGGGCAAGCCTTTGGCCAGCGGGCGGGCTTTGATTCCGCCGATCATGATCAGAATCAATGAGGCGATGGTCAGCAGGACGCTGGAAAAGGTCACTGCATAGATGTGCATGATATCCCGGAAAGCGGCTGCGGAAGGTCCGGGCTGCGAGAGCGGGAACAAAGAAAAGCCGATGGCGGAAATCCAGCTCATGACGGTAAACAAATAGACGCCAAGCCGTAATAAACGATTCCCGACTACGTTTTCACAGACAATCAAACTGACGATTGTGCAGCATAAAGAACCAAACAATCCATAAACCGCAGTCAGGCCGTTTGCAATGACATAAGACGGTGCGCTGACTGCCGTTAGGTCGCTGACAACTTGACTCAGACGGTCATAACCGGGATAATTCAAACCGCCGATATAGTCATGAAGAACGTAAAACACCAGAGACAATACGCCTGTGAAACACATTAGGCGTTTGAATTTATTCCGGTCTTTCGACATGTATGAATCCCTCTTCTTTAAATAAAGCGGCAAGCGCCAAAGGTAAGGCGATCCCATATCATATAGGATTTACAATAATGCCAATGAAATATACCCGAAAGCGTCGTAAATTGATAAATTAACGGTCATGCCAATAGGTGCGGTATTTCCGAAACGCCTCGCAGACATAGGAAACCTGTTCGGGACCGGTCGGGGGATAGACGCCGTAGACATACTCGAGACCGCCTTTTTCGGAGCCGAGGACTTTAACCTCCTCTTCGATCAATTCGAAAATTTCAGCGCGGGTGCCGCGCGGCGTAATTTTGACCCGGTCGAGGTCGAGACGGATACAGGCCTTTCCTTTGAGGGCTTTTTCAAGATTATAAATACCGTTGCACAAGTCTTGCGGATTGATGATGTCCATGCCGACTTCGATCAGATCATCAATGATCGGAAGAATGTACCCATCACTGTGGATCGAGACGCGGACGTTGTTTTCACGGCAGGGGGCGATCATCTTCCGATAGGATGGGATGATGTACTTGCGAAACATCTCCTTACTGATGAGCATGGAATTTTCTGCGCCGAGATCTTCGGGCATTTCCATCAAATCTACTCCGGCATCACAATAATGTTTGGTGATTTTCAAATTCTCACGGTCAATGATATCGATCAATTCAAAGAGCCTTGGGTCTTCCTCCGCCATGTTGATCATCAGATTTTCAAAACCCATCAGGTATTGCAGGCGCAGGAACAGGAAGCCGTGGACAAGACCGCCGCGGGTGAACAAACCGTTTTTCTTCCGCTCGGCGATTTCTTTGAGTTCGGCCGGCCAATCGCGCTTTCCGCCGCGGTCGAGCCATAAGTCGGAGTCAGGTGCTTTCCAGGTTTCGAATTTGCTCCAGTCGCTGAGAGGATGGCCGCTCACGAAACCTTCGATGCCGTGCATTTTATAATGCCATTGATAACCCCAGGCGTCCTGTTCGGTGATGTCGCAGGTGCCGTCGCCGTATACGGCATAATCCGTCGCCTGTTCGGGGTTTAAGTACGGGAAGAATTCGGGAAAACGGGCTATGACGGCATCCATGTCGCCCTTATGTTCGATACGCGAGGCCATGTTCATACCGATGATGGCGGGAATGTATTCCGGGTAACGGAAATCAACCGTACGCAGATAATTTTCTCTCTCTGTCATATCTATTTACTCCTTAACGGCGGCTGCCGATGTTGAATTGAATGGAAAAACCGGGTCTCATTTTAGTATAAAAATCCGGGGAAGTCAATCGCGATTGACCTCCGGCATGAACGGATAACGACTACTTTTTGTCGGTATATTTAATTTCGATATGTGTTGCATCGCAGAACGGTTTGTTTTGCGATTTGCCGCAGCGGCACAAAGCCGCACGGTTTCTGACCTCATAAGCAGTGCCGTCAGACGATTCAATCGGGATGTTTCCCTTGACGAAAATTCCTGCGCTGACCCCTTCCTCCGGATCCTGTACAATCTCGATCGCCGGTTCGTAAGCGGGCTCGATCTTTTTGCCGTCCTTTTCCGCTGCGACCAATCTTCCGGCGGGGCATTCGCTTGCCGCCCGGATTGCTTCATCTTTGAGTTTTGGATTGCCTGAGTGTTCGGTCAGTTCCCAGACGTTTCCTTGTTCCCGGTGGCAGAACCGGGCAAAAGCGCAGCGCCGGTCGTCCAGCAAGTCAAGACCGGGGCCGTGCAGGATCCCGGCTCTGTCGTCAAAACCGGATTTTGATGCGGTTTCGTTCCCTTTGAAACCGATTTTTACATGCGTTCCGTCGCAAAAAGGCGGATTTTTCGAGTGACCGCAGCGGCAGAGAGCGTATTCGGCGGACTGAGGAAGTTCCCGTCCTTCTTCTAATATATATCCGTGTCCTCGCGAGACTATCAGTTTCTCGGATAAAGATACGCTGCCGGATACGAAATAGGGTCCATCTTTTAAAATTTTGATTTTGGGGTTTTTCGAATTCGTTTCCATGTTTATTGACCTCGTTTTTTATTTTTACGGCAGCGATTCGGCATCCGCTCCTGAAGGTTTAATGTTTATTCACGGTTTTGATTTCGGCTTTCGAAGATAGTGGATATTCGCGGTTTTACAACGGGTGCATTGCGGGTGGTGAACCGAAAGCAATTCCCCGCAGCCGGGGCAGCTCCAAAACGTTTCAGCTTCGGTAATAAAATGATCGAGGCCCAGCAGTTCAATCTGCCGAAAGTTTTCGAATAAACTTTCGCCGTAATTGGTTGAATAGCGTTTGTTGAGAGCTTTTAAGCGCTTGCAGGGATATTTTGAACATAAATTGCAAAGTTCGGTGGGATCGCCATTCTTTTCCGGGCAATTTACGATGATGCATTTTGAACAGGATAAGGGCTTGATGCCCTCTGCGGTGCAGCCCGGGCAGCGGTTTTTTTGCCGTTGAAACGCCGAACAGAGATCACAGATCAAACCGCAGGGCGCGATGACGGTGATGGACATTTTTAACCCCCTCCCGAATAGGTAATATAAGTACTATTCCATACCATTCAGAATGTCGCTATCTTCGATTTTGACCGGGTAGGTACGGGTGCCTTAACCTTGAGATGAAATCGTTAACTGAATTGCAACAAAACATTGTCTCCCATAGATTCATGTCACTCGGATTCAATAATTATATCATGCTTAATGATAAAAAACGATATATTCCAGGGATTTGCTTTTATGATAAAACCGCCCTCCCTTTATAGAAAAGCGGTTTTATCAAACAATGGTTTTTGAAAATCAATGCGGTAACTTGCTTTTTGAAATTACAGCCAGATGTAGTTTTCATTGCCGTTGATGTATTTATCTGTGATGTAGGCGTCGATGGAATCCGCCACCCGGCGTGAGACCTTGACCGCCTCGACGACCGTCTTTGCGCCGGTGACAACGTCGCCCGATGCGAAAATGCCCTCACGGGTGGTTCGGCCGTCCTCGTTGACAGCGACAAGGCCGGTGTCTTTGATTTCAATTCCGGCCGTCGAAGAAACGATGACGGAACGAGGCCCCTGACTGATTGCCACGATAACCGAGTCGGAGCGGAACAGTTCCTCGGTTCCGGGGGCAGGGCGCGCTTGTTTTTCACCGTTTTCGTCGGTGTAAATTTCGGAATCGGCGAGGATGACGCCCTCATCCGTAAATTCGACTGCGGTTTTATTCATAATGAATTTTGCGCCGTCAATTTTGGCGTACTGCACTTCAACGTCGCGAGCGGAAATGACGGACTCGTCCATATTGCAAATGATGAAAACCTCGCGGCAGCCGTGCCGGAAAGCCGTGCGGGCCACATCCATTGCGACATTGCCGGCTCCGATAATTGCGATGCGATTGCCAAGGTGATAAACGTCGGGATTTCGCAGATATTCGATGGCGAAATGAACGTTTCCGAGCGACTCGCCTTTAATATTGAGTTTGCGCGGGCGCCAGACGCCGGTGCCCATAAAAATCGCCTTGAAGCCGTCACGGAATAAATCATCGATACTGAGATTTGCCCCGATGGTGGTGTTCGGGCGGATTTTGATACCGCTTGCGATCAAAGTGTCCATCAGGCGGTCCAAAATACTTTTGGGCAGCCTGAATTCGGGGATGCCGTAACGCAGGATGCCGCCGATCTGATCGTTGCCTTCGTAAATGGTGATGTCATAACCTTTTTGCGATAAAAAGAAAGCGATGGTGATGCCGGCGGGGCCTGAACCGATGATCCCGACTTTTCCGCGGTTCTTAGCAGACGGAGTCGGTTTATAGATACTCAGATAATAGTCGGAGATGTAATTTTCAATCGCGCTGATTTGAACCGGCATGCCCTGCTTTCCGCGGATGCAGTGACCCTCGCACTGGTTCTCCTGCGGGCAAACGAGCGAGCAGATGATCGAAAGCGGATTGTTTTCAAACAGCATTTTTCCTGCGTCGGAAATTTTGCTGTCAAGCAGCAGACCGATGGTTTCCCGGATGGGGGTCCGGATCGGACAGCCCTCGGTGCACATCGGCTTTTTACACTGAAGGCACCGCTTTGCGTCTTCAATGACGTGCTTGCTCATGGTAATCCGCTTCCTTTATTATATTATTGACAGACCGTCGTCGGTCTTGAACTTTTTGCCGAGCTGCCGGAACAGGATAGAGATACCGATGCCGATACCGATCGCCGCCGCGCTCAGAAGCCATTCGGTCAAACCGACCGGAAGCGCGGGGAAGATGTTAAAGATGGAGCCGGTCATAAAGCCCAGTACCATAAAATAGGCAAAGTTGCGGTATTTTTGAAAAATGTGTTTTGTCAGTTTTGAAAATAAAACCATGCCGGCGAGAAAGCAGATCGCCACAGGCCCCACCATAAGCACGTCAAGTTTCGCGGCTGCCTTGAGAAGCGGCTCGTAGACGCCGAGCATCATCAGCATCATCGAAACGCTCATACCGGGAATCATGCTCGTGACGCCGGCGATTGCGCCGCTTACCGCGAGATACCACAGCGGCATCATACCCGAGGAAGTGGTTTGCACCGTTGAGACCACGCCGCTTTTGGCAAGTGTCCCGATGGCGATTGCAAAGGCGAACGCGCAAAGCGCGCCGATAAAATAGTGCGGTTTATACGGCTTTTCGGTCTCCTCGAATACGGTGGGCATACTGCCTGCGATCAGGCCGATGAAAAGCAAATAGGCGGGTGTCGGATATTTTTCGAACAGGATATCGAGGACTTGCAAAAGCAGGAATATGCTTAAAACGGCGCCGATTCCCATCGGCAGAATATAAAAAAAGTTGCGTTTGAAATTTTTAAGCGGGTTCGAGACGATCTCAAGCAGATCGTTATAAATGCCCATCATCACCGCCATAATGCTGCCGCTGATGCCCGGGGCGATGATGCTGATTCCGAGAAAAGCACCGCACAGGACGCGGTAAAAGAAGTTTCCGGATGCCTTTTTTGCCATGTTGAACTCCGTTATTTTTTTTCTTCGCTTGAAGTGGGTAAAAACCGAATCACCCTGTTATTATAACAGGATATGTCATCTTTTTCAAGAACGAAAAAGAATGCGAAAACGCCCGCTCAGCGGAACGGGCGTTTTACTTACTTTTGGATCGGTTTAGCTTTTTCTTTACCGGTTTTCGCCTTGCCTTGTATTTCGGGAACGGGCGTCAAATCGTTCTTCGAAATCTGCAGTTTACGGTTGCTCTCCGTTCCGTGCGGCTGTTCGGGATCGGGCCTTCGCATCCCTGCTTTCGCCATCATGACCATCCTTTCGCGTGTTTGAAAACCGATTTCAAACGACTGTTTAAATAGTTTTCCGGCGGCGAAAGGAATTATGCTTTGCTTTGCGCACGAGTGCATTACTGAATGGTTGAATAAAGCGTATTCAGCAGTGCGCCGTCTTTGTTTTGTGAGAGCTCCCAGACGGAGATGCCGGCGAGATTGTTAAGGTTCGCATAGTTCGCTTTTTCCGCAACGGAAGCCGGATCATCATAGGTGATAAAGACGGAGCCGTTGAACAGATAGGCCACTTTCGCGTCGGAACTATAATATTTATTATAGGCCGAATTGTTTAAATAACCAGACAAAATGCTGTCATAGGTGATCGATTTGCCGCTTGTATAGGGTTGATAGAGACCGTTGTTTGCATTGGGTACGCCGTTGTAGATATAACCGTAAAACGGGATGCCGAGCACGATTTTGGACGCCGGGAAGCCTGCCGCAATCCAGGCTCTGACACAGGAATCCGCGCTTAATTTATATTGCGGAGACGATGCGGTGGGCATATAGAGCGGGGCATTGAAATCGGTGTAGGAATCCCAGGGGCCGTGAAGGTCATAAGTCATCACGATCGCATAATCGACAGAACTGCCGATGAGACTCAGTTCCGTATTTTTGATATATGTACTGCCGGCGCCGCCCGCAATGGAGAGCAGATATTTCTTGCCGTCGATGAGCCCCTGAGCGTCAAGTTTTTCTCTCAGCTTTTTAAGCAGAAGGGTGAAGTTGGTCTTATCTTCCGGCCGGTAGGTGTTGGTCGAAAGACCTCCGCTCACGGGGTATTCCCAGTCGATATCAACGCCGTCAAAGCCGTATTGCTTGATGAATGAGGCAACGCTGCCCGCAAAAGCCGTCCGACTTGCGTCGGTGAGCGCGGCGTCGGAGAATTTATCGGAATAAGTCCATCCGCCGACGGAAATTATAGTTTTCAAGTGGGGATAGGACGCTTTGAGCTGATTGAGTTTGGTGAAATTTGTGACATCGATTGACGGGTCGCCGAGAGTGATTTTTAAATCATCCCCGATTTTGGCAAAGGCGTAATTGATATGGGTGAGCTTTGACGCGGAGATATTCAAGGGGGTATAGCCGCTGTAAGCCGACCAGCTCGCATAATAGCCCGAGATGATTTTGGAAGGGGAGGGCTCAGACGGTACGGAAGAAGCCGCAGATGAAACAGAAGAAGATACGGGCGGGACAGATGAAGTTGAAGAAGGTACAGACGGAGCCGCCGATGTTGACGGTACAGAAGAAACAGATGAAGAGCTCGAAGAGTTTAATGAAGCGGCAGGCGGCGTCACAGTTGACGGAAGAGTGGTAACGGCAATGATATTGCTGAGCGAAGAGATGTTTCCGCTGTAATCTTTTGCCCGGATATAAAATTGATAGGAAGAAGAAGCGGTAAGTCCGCTCACCATGAAACTCGTGCCGGTCGCCGAAGCAATGTTTACGCTGTTTTTATAAATCAGATAAGAGGCAATTCCCTTAGCGTCATAAGAAGCCGTCCATTTGAGCGTCACCGAAGTTGCGCCTATTGCCGATGCGGTCAAATTGGTCGGCGATGTCGGAGGGGTTACGTCTTTTTTTCTGCTTGCCGCATATAAGCCCGTGTTCTGCGTAAGCAGCATAACAACAATTACAAATGAGATTAAGAATTTTATGTATTGCAACTTCCTGTTCATACGATCCCCTCTTTCCTTTTGATATCATTTTCAGTATATTTAAAATCCGGTATGGATGCAATGATTAAATCATGGTAAAAAATCAAGCATTCCCGGAATTCTATTGTAAGCAGAGTATTAGTTGTACACCGCCGTATATCTTTGCTTCAAAAACAAGTATCAAAATGAAATCTTTCTTTTCTTCTTTACAAAACACCCGGTAAGCGTATAAAATAGTAACGCAACGGGGTGTAGCGCAGTTGGTAGCGCGCCTGCTTTGGGAGCAGGATGCCGCAGGTTCGAATCCTGTCACTCCGACCATAAAATAAAGAGGTACTTTTCGGTATCTCTTTATTTTATGCCTGCAGGGAGGGTTCGAACCTTTCGAACTCCTGTCACTCCGATAAACCGCGAAGCGGGAGTTTCACACATGACTAAAAATTAAGAGGAGGGTGCCGCAAGGCATCTTTTTGCAGAAAAAGCAATAAAATGAGGTTTTTTGTATCATGGGCATACTAACGCCGTGATTGAAAGGAAATCACATGCAAACCGGATTATGAATCAAGTCGTGACAGGTGTTAATATGGAAACGTTCAGAAGAATTCCCACACATATCGGGATTATCCCAGATGGCAACAGAAGATGGGCGCAGCAGCGCGGTTATGCAAAAGGGGACGGATACGGATACGGCGTCGCCCCCGGATTTGAACTGTACCGGACGATGATTGAGTACGGCGTCAAAGAAGCCACTTTTTACGGTTTTACGAAAGATAACAATAAACGAGCCGTGGACCAGCGTGAGGCATTTACGAAGGCTTGTGTGGATGCGGTCGGGCTTTTGAGCGGAAAAGACGCAAACTTGCTCGTGGTCGGGAATACCGACTCTCCCGCATTTCCGCAAAAATTGAAACCCTATGCGAATCACCGGGTACATTTCGGGCGGGGGTTGATTGATCTCAATTTTTTTGTCAATTATGACTGGGAGTGGGATTTGAAAAATCTTGAGGAACACAAGCAGCTGGCTTCTCACGACATCTCAAGGGTCGATTTGATCATCCGGTGGGGAGGCAGGCGTCGGTTGAGCGGCTTTTTGCCGGTCCAATCGGTCTATGCCGATTTTTATACAATTGATGATTACTGGCCGGATTATCAGAAATCGCAGTTCCTGAATGCCTTGAGCTGGTATCAGGACTGCGATGTGACGCTGGGTGGATAGATGGGATATTCAATTCAGAATTAAGAAATCAGAATTTAATATTTATATAAGGACTAGAAATTATTAATAAGCGGAGTGACGTTCAAATCACTCCGCATTAAAACATATGATACGTTAATGTTCGTCTCAGGATTTACAGATCAGAAGGGGCGGGTGTTTTCATATACGCCGGCCGAGGCCCAGACGGGTCTGCGGTCCTGAATGCGGCGGACCGAACGGATTGCGAGCGTTTTGCCGGTGCTCTCGCCGAACGCATAAACGGCTGCGGCAATCACCGCGATCAGTTCGTCGCCCTCACCGGCTGCGGAGACGATGGGAGAAACCGGAGCGGATTCGACAGCGGGCTCCGCCGTGTTTGATTTTCGGGCGCGAAGCGCCAAAAACAACAGCAACACGGCGAGCACGCCGGCTCCGATATAAACATACGGGGAAATCTTTAACAGCGCGAGTTCGCTTCTGAAAAATGCTGATACCGTGAGAAACAAGTTCATACTGGGGCAACGACCTTTCAACACATTTGCCGTTCGGCGATTCCTGCGCAATCGATAAACAACAAAAATACGCATTGTGACATATTATACACAATATTTCCCGTGAAAGCAAGGATGAGAGTATAAAAAGTAGAATAAAAACTGTAAGATTACAATTGATGTGTTACAAAGTAAGGGAAGGAAAAAGGTAGCGAACG
>DAOPZJ010000065.1 GCA_035353335.1 Oscillospiraceae bacterium
CCTCATAACGCGTGTTTCCGACCCCGGTGTTTGATTGCAGAGACTCACTTGCGTGTGAGTTCGCCGGGCGGCAAAATCCGAATTCTTAGTTTTGAATTTGATTAAACGCAGTTTTCAACGTTCTCAAACTGTTATTCAATTTTAAAAAATCCACCGTGCCGTCCTGCCGCAGCCCCGGTGATTCCATCGTAACCGCGCCGCAATATCTCTTGGACTTCAGCTGCATTGCCAGCCTCGAAACATCGACTTCACCTTCCCCCGGATGTAAAATCTTTCGGATTGCGTCGAATTCCTTGAACCCGCCCGAAAAATCGGCGAAATGGACATGGGCGATATGGCCGTCTTCCCAATAGGGAAGCACATATGATGCGTCAAATTCCTTGTGAAAAGCGCACATGCGCGAATCGAAAGTCAATCGGATATCGGGATATACCCGGACAAGTTCGCGCCAGACATCCAGCGGATCGCCTTCGGCGCAGACGATATTTTCTACAGCCAGCGTCACGCCGTATTGTTCGGCAATCTTCTTGCATTCCGCGAACAACTCAATATTCCGCCCTATATATAAGTCCGAATTCGGTGCGCCCCAAAGATGAAGCACCGCAATTTGTATGCCGAGTTTTTCGGCCAGCGCGCAGTTTTGTTCTAACCGAATGAGCGCATCTTTCCGTTTTTCAGGGTCTTCTTCCGATAGATCGCTTCCGATACCCTTTTCGGTATGCAAGCTGCCGAAGTACAATCCGCTTTTTTTCAAGGTACGCGCGAGTTCATCCAATTCACCGTACCAGTTGGAAAAGACCATCAGCTCAAAGCCATCGGCGTCGATTTGCGCCGCCAATTCAGATAAAATCCGCCAGTCGCGGCCGTTATAACGACCTAAAAACGTACCGGTGGAACAATAGACAGGGATATTCAATGATGATTACCTTCCTTGAAAGTGAAACAGGCAGAGCGGCAGCCCTGCCCGTCTGTAAAAATCGGAATTCGGATTTTACTTTTTAGTTTCCTCGTCTTCTTCGTCACTGCATCCGTCGCAATCGCAGTCGTCGCCGCAATGGTCACAACCGCAGTCGCAGACGTCAAATTCTAGCGGTTCGCCGCAGTTGGGGCAATCGATCTTGCCTTCCATAATGGTGTCTTCGTCGAGGTAGACCTCGTCGCCGCATTTCGGGCAGGTCACTTTGTAAAGGTCGTCGTCGGCTTCTTCATCGTCCTCATCATCTTCGTCTTCATAGACAACGCTCTCAAGGTCATCGAGGTCTTCATCGAGCGCACCGATCGCATCATCGAGTTCCCCGATGTTCTCGTCTATCTCCTCGACGCTGTTGGACAGGTCTTCGACTTCAAGCGCCATCTCAGCGAGCAGATCGCAGATCGCAGCGTAGATTTTGCCCTCGTTGGTATCGGCTTTGATGCCCATGCCCTCGATTAAGCCCTTGATATACGCAGCTTTTTCAGTCAGATTCATTTTGTGATTACCTCCGTTTTGATCGGTCGATGATTTATACTCTCGACATATATTCGCCCGTGCGGGTGTCCACACGGATGGTCTCGCCTTCGTTGACGAACAGCGGCACGCGGATGGTGGCGCCGGTCTCAAGCGTGGCGGGTTTTGTCGCGCTGGTGGCAGTATCGCCGCGCACGCCCGGCTCGCACTTGGTGATGAGAAGTTCGACGAATGTCGGCGGCTCGATGCCGAAGACGCTGCCCTTATAGGACAGAACCGTGACATCCATATTCTCTTTGATAAAATCAAAAGAGTTTCCGACAACACCTTTATTGATCGGGACCTGTTCAAAGGTCTCTTTGTCCATCATGTAATAAAGATCGTCGTCGCCGTAGAGATATTGCATCTGTCTGCGTTCGACATAGGCTGTCGGGAATTTTTCCGTCGGGTTGAAAGAGCGCTCAACCACGCCGCCGGTGATGACATTGCGGTATTTTGTGCGCACAAACGCCGCGCCCTTGCCGGGTTTGACGTGCTGGAATTCGATAACCTGAAAGACGTTATTGTCCATTTCAAATGTGACACCGTTTCTGAAGTCGCCTGCACTGATCATATATTGACCCTCCGAATTTCGTTTTATGCCAAAGGTAAAAGATTACACGTTTTACCCCGGCAAAAAAATCACATTTTGCCTTGGCAAAAATATACGCCTTTATTTTATACCAAAAATCACCGTTTGACAAGCCCCGCTGATGGTATTTTTGTAAAACCCTCTCGGTTTTAATGAGTTTCAATATAACTCTTTTCCTTTTTAAAGTTACAATGTTCTATAATGCTTGACCGGAATGGTAATATGTGGTATTCTTAATAAGAGGTGATTCATATGTCAAAGACCTGCGAAAAATGCGGAGCGGAACTCTCCGTCAGGGCGGCGTTCTGCCCCGTCTGCGGTAAAACCTTATTAACCGCGCCCGTTCAAGAAGCCGTTTTTCCCGTAAAAAAGGGATCTGCGGTATTGCCCAAAAACCCTTTGTCCCTGTGGGCGGCGATTCTTACACTGATCGGCGCAGCCGGATTGTTGGGGTATGTTTTATTTGATCCGCTCGTCAACGGCGCATCTTTATCGTATTACAAAACGCCCAGCAACGCGTTGGCGCTGCTTGAAGCGCTCACCCTGTTGGTTGTTTCGATTCTGTTATTTATCATGCGCGCCTCAGGCAGAGACCTTAAGAACCCGATGTTAGTCTGGGCCGCCGGAGCGTTGTTCGGGCTGCCCTTCGCGATTTATTCCTTTTTACAGTTACTGCGTCAGTACGATTTGCTCCTCGCCTATTACAATCTGCTGATTGGGGTACTCCCCCTGTTAGCGGCTCTTTGCGCGGTCTTGTACGCTTTCAAGGTGATCAAAAGAACTCCAGCTTTGATCTTCCTCGGGCTGCTGCTCGGTTTTGTCTTGATCGCCGGTACTTATATGAATATCCGCATTTTGTTTTCGTGGATGAATGCTGCACCGGCGGTGGAATTTCTCACTTTCGTCCGCCTTCTTCTCCGGGTGATCAACAGCCTTTTCTTCCCTGTCGGCATCTTTTTTTCCATTACCGCGTCCGAGATAAAAAAAGAGACATAACAGATAAACCAATTACGAAAACGCAGCGGACGATATGCCCGCTGCGTTTCACTTTTTACTTTAAAAGTTTTATTTCTTCAGTGCGCGGCGGCCAGTTTTTCGGCTTCTTCCTTTTCGAGCACCGTATAGGCTACCTTGCCGACAAGGGTCTGAGGCAGAGATTTACGGTATTCAATCTCATACGGCAGCGCGTATTTCGCGATGTTTTTTACACAATGATTATAGATTTCGGATTTGACCTCGTCGGTCGGCTCGTAACCCGGTTTCAGGACGATGAACGCCTTGACTTTCTGAACTTTATACGGATCGGGTACGCCGATGACAGTCGACATCAGGACATATTCATGCCCGTCGATGATGTTCTCAAGCTGCGACGGATAAATCGAATAGCCCGAGGAGACGATCATTCTCTTCAGCCGCTGGCGATAATAGACGAAGCCCTCCGCGTCCATCACACCGAGGTCACCGGTGTGCAGCCATTTCCGGCCGTCTTCATGAATCTGAAGGCAGTCGGCGGTTTCGGCGGGGTTGTCGAGGTATTCGATCATAACCGACGGGCCGCTGATGCAGATCTCGCCCTCTTCGCCGTAAGCCGCGGTCACCTTGGTGCCGGGCTTCACGATTTTATAATAGGTATCCGGAAACGGCACGCCGATGCTGCCCTCTTTGAAGAAGCCGCGCGGCGTCAGACAGCTGGCGGTGACGCACTCGGTCAGGCCGTAGCCCTCGCGCACCTGCTCCTTGGAGCCGTGTTCCCGTAAAAACTTGTCGACTTTCTTTTTCAGTTCAATCGACAGCGAATCTCCGCCCGAGAAAATACCTTTCAGGCAGGAAAGGTCGACGCCGTCCATATTTTTGTTGCGCAGCAACGCTTCGAACAGCGTCGGGACGCCCGCAATGACGTTGGGTTTTTGTTTTTTCAGCAGCTGCGCATAAGACTCGGCATTGAACTGCGGTACCAGAATACATTTGCAGCCGTTCGTGAGCGCGGTATGAATACAGACGCCGAGGCCGAAACCGTGAAACACCGGCATCACGGAGAGCATGGAACTGCCCGGATCAATGCAGTCGCCCGCCGCAAAGGTCTGCATCGACAGGGCGTTAAAGCAGAGGTTGGAAAGCAGGATTCCTTTGGTCGTACCGGTCGTGCCTCCGCTGTACAAGATGACCGCCGGATCCATGCCCTTTTTGGTCACGCGGCAGTTCCCGGTGTATTTTCTGCCCGAAGCCATAAAATCCCTATACCAAATAATGTCCGCGTCGGCGGGAATCGGCGGAATCTTGCGGCCCTTTGTCAGCATAAAACCGACTTTCAGAATCGGGTTCAATTCCTCTTGAATAGTCGCGATGATGACGTGTTTCAAGGTCATTAATCGGGGCCTTATATTTGCGATCTTGTTATAAAACGCATTCAGAGTCAAGACCGCAACGCTCTTGGAGAAGTTGAGAAAGAACACGATCTCGCCCTCCGCCGAGAGCGGATGGATCATGTTGGAGAGCGCGCCGATGACGTTCAAAGCATAAAACGCCGTGACGGCCTGCGGGGTATTCGGCATGCAGATGGTCACGCGGTCTCCCTCCTTGATGCCCAAGGCCCTGAAGGCCTTGGCGCAGTCGAGGATATCGGCGATGAATTTTTTGAAAGTCACTTTTGTGCCCATGAAGTCATAGGCATAATAATCGGGATATTTTTTGGCGGTTCTCTCGAGAAAATCAAACATCGAGATATCCGGGTAATCCAGATGCGCGGGAACATTGCCGTATGATGACAGCCACGGGGCGGGAATATTCGGTGCGTCAAACGTCATAATCAACTTCCTCCTTGAAAGGCTTATCCAACATTTCGGGATGGGCGAGTATGTATTTGAGAAGCTTCACCGATTTGGCGAAATAGAAGCCGTCGGCAATGCGTTCGTCCAAAGTGATGCCGAAATCCACGACGTCGCGAATTTCGAAGCTGCCGTCGTCGGCGTAGACGGGTTCTTTGTGGATGACACCGATGGTTGCCACAATGGAGTTGGTTCCGTATTCGTTGAGATGATGATAAGGCGCACCGCATTTGATGCTGCCGAGATTGGAAAGCAATACACTTGAGTAATTAGTGTCTCCGTCTTTGAGGGAGTTAGGCATCCAGTCGTATTTATCCAGCAACCTGAAAATCATCATGATAAAAGACATGAGGAAGCGCGGCATTTTTTTAAAAAAGTTGAGGGCCTCATCAATGTCATTTGTGCCGCCCTTGCGCAGTTTTGTGACGTCGCCGACGACCCGTTTGCTGATATCGGACAAAACGGTATCACCGTCTGCGATGGCCTTGACCAAAACTTCTTCGGAGTGGTCGGAAAACGTGCGCTTCGCCATAAATGAAAGCGACACCTTTTCGCGCTCATATATATGCTTATTTACGATAAATCGGTTTAAAATCGGACGGTGGATGACAATTTTGGCAACAGCCGCGGCAAACACATGAAATGCCGTTGTCTTATACGGCGCATCAGGTCCATTTTTGGATGCAACGAACTTGATTACCTCTGTGACGTCTATCTTTTCTTGTATGTACACTTCGGAATCGCAGCGTTTCGGCATCAGATAAGGCATCATGTAATGCACGCCGTCCAAATCTTTGATACGTTTTCCGTCGCGCCGATCGAACCAACGTTTTTTTGCTTCCGCCATTACACATGACTCCTTTCAGTATCCGCCCAATCAAAGTATTGGGTTCATTATACTACACAGTTTTTTTGAATGCAACAATCGAAACTTTTGCAAGTGAAAAATGTATCGTTAAAATTTAAAAGAAAAATCCGTTACAATCGGTAGTTAATGTGCAGCGGCGAACTGTGTTCATCCGTCATTTTAATCCCGTTTTGAAAAGCAAAAAACCGAAATTTTATACTTTAACTTTACATTTTTCACCGCAATCTTAGGCGTGCCCGATCATGTTCGCACCAATCGGGAGGCAGCGGCGTAAAATAGGAATGCAACCCAAATTCTAAAAGGAGCGCGATGCTTTTATGAACGAGACCTTGCTCAAATGCGGATGTGTGGGCTATGAGGTGATCGGTGAGACGACAGGCGACATATTAAATTACGAAGAGACGCCCGTACTGCGCAGCAAAATCACCCTGCCCAAACTGCGCACAACCGGTGCCGCAATCAACTACATAAAGATCAACGCCTGGTACCAGAATTTTGCCTCTGCCGACCGAAATTATGCACGGCTGGTGCTCTATCCCGCCGCAGTCGAAGACTATCTGGATTCCGTCAAAGACAAACGTCCTTTCAATATGCACGAATTTCTCGTGACTTATGAAGCACAGTTGGCCGCACGGGATTTATTCTCGGCAACGGTCGATACGCTGACCTATGAGGGCGGCGCCAACCCGACAACGGTGCGGGTTGCACAGACCTGGCTGACCGAAAGCGGAACCATGATCACGCCTGAGGACTTTTTCAAACCCGCCTGCCGCTATAAACAGGTGATTTTTGACAAAGTGCTTGCACAGGCCCAGGACAATGCGGAGGAACTCGGGTTGTTTCCGGACTATCCCGTGCTGCTGAAAAAATACCTCGATTGGAAAAACTTCTATCTGACCTGCAGCGAATTCGTATTATTCTACGAGCCGGTCACGATTGCGCCTCACAGTTCCGGCGTCATCGAATTCAAGATTCCGCTGTCCAAACTGCGCTTTTGCATCCGCGACCGCTTTTTAAGGCTCCCGAATGACCGCGGCGATGATCGGGAATGCTGTGACAAAGGTGTAAATCCGTTGAACATGCCCCCGCTTAACCGATGAGTACGTTTGATTTATGGGTGGTTCTTGCTCTCTCGGTTATCGGAATCTTCTGTATAATCAACGCTGTTTTACTTCAAAATGTAAGAAACCCTCCGGAAGACCGGGAGATCGAACTCCTTCTCACAGGCGATAATGCGGAATTCCTGCTGCGAAAAACAATTCGAACGGCTCGCGGTTCCGATACAAAAATTATCGCCGTGTGTCTTGATCAAGAAGCGGCGAAAATCTGTGAATTTTTTTGCCGCGGGCACCCGAATATTGTATGCCGTCGTTCTTTTGACGAAATCTAAATCAGTTTTAAACAAAATCCGGGTTTTATCGGGTGACGCTTCTGAGCCATTTCCCACCCCTGACCCGGAAAATGCAGGCAGCTGCCTTGGTCGGTTCGTCCAATTTCATCGCCGCAAGCACAAACGGCACCGGCAGCCGTAAAACCGCCGCAGCTAGATATCCTAGCGGCACGCTGAGAAACCAAAGCGATCCGATCTCCAGAAACATGCAAAACCGCGTATCACCGCCGCCGCGTAAAATACCGACAAGGCAGATACCGACAATCGAGACAAAAAAAGTGATAACCGAAATCACTGTGATCATCTGCCGGGCAAGCACTTTTGTCGCTTCGTCAATGTTGTAAAATCCGACGGCAGGATCGCGGATGAAAAAGATCAGCGCAAATGACGCCGCGCCGATTCCATAGGAAATCAATCGGAAGGTCGTCGCTTGTTCTCGCGCCTTTTTGTGATCGTCCTCTCCGATCGTGCGGCCGGTGATGACTGCGGCGGCGTTGGCGATGCCGAAGATCACAAGGCAGGCAAGCTGCTGCAGCATACTTGCGATTGAGTTGGCCGCGACCGGGTCGCCCTTCGCGTAATCGATATGCCCCATAATTGAGGCCTGCACCGAGATGCCGATCGCCCAAAGACCCTCATTGAGCAGCACCGGCGTGCCGTAATGGACCAGATCCTTTGCAAGCTGCTTATCGAACAACCCCAAGTCCCTCAGTTTGAATCCGAGCTTTTTATCAAAAAAGAACAGGTAGAGCACAATCACTAAAAACTCCGAAAGCCGGGCGATCACGGTGGCGATCGCGGCACCGCGCACACCGAGTGCGGGCGCACCGAGATTGCCGAAAATCAACACCCAATTCAAAAATACATTCAACGCAAATGAGATAAGATTGATTCCGACCGAGACCTTGACCGTCTCCACCGCCCGGAAGAGACAGATTAACATCGTGCTGATCCCGTATGTAATGCACGCAAATCCCATGATAAAGAGATACTGCGAACCCATTTCGACAATCTCGGGGTTATCGGAATAAAGCCGCATGATTTGTCGCGGGATCGACAGAGACAACGCTGCGGAAACAAATGAGATCCCTGCCGCAAATTTAATCATCATCGCAAAAATCCGTCGAATCGATTCCATGTTCCGTTTGCCCCAGTACTGGGCGACCAGGACCGTTGCACCACCGGACATCCCGAATCCGAAGACGTATAAAATGAACATCGGCTGACCGCCGAGTGCCGCCGCCGACAGCATCGTTTCTCCGTTTTTCGCTAACCCCAACATGATGGTATCCATCATTCCGGTCGCAAAGGAAATGAGATTTTGTAAAGCGATCGGAACCGCGATCAACAGCATGTTCCGGTAGAAACTTTTTGATTTGACCAGGTGCATCGGTGAGAGACCTCCAAAATGCATTGCTCCTTATAATTCGGTACCGCATTAAAACAAATTTTGAGACGATATTCCATTTTAAACGGAACCGACAGGGAACGGAAAACCGCCGTGCACAGCGGTTTATTCAGCAAGCATCAGTATAACATCACAACCGCCAAAGTCAACAAAAATTTGACACGGGCGGGTTGACAAAGCCGACGGGCTATGATATACTTTCGCCATAACCCCTGCTTATAAAGCAAAGGGAGGGATAACAATGGCCGAAGTTCATGTCAAAAACGAGTCAATCGATAACGCTTTGAAAAAGTTCAAGCGGCAGTGCGCCAGAGACGGCGTCCTGGCCGAGGTCCGCAAGAGGGAACATTATGAGAAGCCGTCCGTGAAGCGCAAGAAGAAAGCGGAAGCAGCCCGTAAGCGCAAGTTTTATTGAGGCCTTTCCCTGAGCGCAAACGAACAGTCGATAAGATCTGTGCAAATCAGAGCGGGCTTTCAGCCCGCTTTTTGCATGTAAAGGAAAACATGAGAAGAATATTCACACCGGACCGGATGTTAACAGGACTCTGCGATATCACCGTTGAGATGCTGCGTGCGTATAAAATCACCTGGCTTGCGCTTGACCTCGACAACACCATCACGTATGATTGTCGCGATGAGATCCCCGGGGCGATTGCAGAAAAGCTGGCCGAGCTTCAGACTGCGGGAATTATGCTGACAGTCATTTCGAATAATAAACCCGCACGCGTCGAACGGTTTGCGCAAAAAACGGGTCTGATCTGCATACCGGAATCCAAAAAGCCGAAGTGCGGCGGGCTTATCAGAGCTTCCAAAATTATCGGTAAACCGACAAGCGAAGGCGCTGTTATCGGCGACCAGATTTTCACCGACGTCTGGGCCGGAAAAAACGCCGGAATGACGGTATTTCTCGTAAATCCGCTCGGTCCCGACCTCGGACGGTTTGTCCGGTTTAAACGCCGGCTCGAACGCCTGACAAAAGCGGGAAGGAACAGAAGATAGATGCAGTTGAGAATCGGCCCGGCAGGCGGCTGTGACGAATTCGCGGCCAAATATAAATCCAACCTTTTTCTGCCTGAATTCATCTCGGATTTCGGTCTGAACGCCTTCGAATACCAATGCGGGCGGGGTGTCAACCTCGCCGAAAACGCCGCCGAAGTATTACATGAAAAGACCGCCGCAATCGGGATGGAGATCTCCCTCCACGCGCCTTATTATATTTCTCTTTCCGGAATCATCGAGGAAAAGCGTCTTAAGAGCGTCTATTATATCTTGTTGGCTGCACAGGCAGTTAAAAAATTAGGTGGGACACGCATCGTCGTCCATGCGGGTTCAGCTTCGAAAATCTCCCGTGCCCATGCTGTTGAACTCGCAAAAGATACGTTAATCCGCGCTCAAAAAGCACTCGACGAAACCGGAATGAGCGATGTTGTCATGTGCCCCGAAACCCTAGGAAAAGTCAATCAACTGGGCACAGTCGAAGAGATCTGCGAACTTTGCAAGATCGATGAGAGGCTGCTGCCCTGTATTGATTTCGGGCATGTCAATGCGATGACGAACGGCTCCGTCAAAACGAAAGACGATTATTTAAAAATCCTCAGGGCGATTGAAAACTCTCTCGGCAGCGACCGTTTGAAGCGCATGCACATCCATTTTTCTAAAATCGAATACACTCTCGCAGGAGGCGAACAGCGCCATCTGACCTTTTCCGACAGCGCCTACGGGCCGGAGTTTGAACCGCTGGCCGAATTAATTGTACAAAAGGACATGACACCCTATATAGTCTGCGAATCCGCGGGAACCCAGACCCGCGACGCTGCCACGATGTTCAAAATACTAAAAGAAAAGTGTGAACACAAATGAACCACACGAAAAAGATTGCAAAACTTCTGCCGGAGGGTATCGACGCGGCGATCTTCACCGATGAAAACGACCGCTTCTGGCTGACCGGCTTCCGTTCAAGCGCAGGCACCGTTGTCGTCGGGCGTGAAAAAAGTGTGTTTTACACCGATTTTCGCTATATCGAAGCAGCCAAAACAGCCGTCACCGGCGCTGAGGTCTGTCTGATCGATAAACAGTTCGATCAACTGGTTGAGTTTCTGGATGGAATCAGCGCAAAAAAAGTTGCTCTGCGTGACGATAAGACAACTGTGCGTACAGCCCGCCAGTATGAGACGACGCTGCCGAAATTCCACCCCGATTTTTCAAGAGACCTCGCCGATCTTTTCGAGAGCGCGGTCATGATCAAGGACGAAGAGGAACTCGCGGCCATGCGCAAAGCCCAGCAGATCACCGACGAAGCGCTTGCCGCAATTCTGCCGCAGATCAAGGTCGGCATGCCCGAAAAGGAACTCGCCGCCAAAATCGAGGACGAGATGAAAAAGCGCGGTGCCGAGGGCGTCTCATTCGACCTGATTGTAGTCAGCGGCAAAAAGTCGGCGATGCCTCACGGTGTCCCGGATGAAAGCCCGATTCAAAACAACGCCTTTTTGACCATGGACATCGGTTGTAAACACAACGGCTACTGCTCCGATATGACCCGCACCGTCTGCGTCGGCGAACCCTCCGATGAGATGAAAAAGATCTATGAGATCGTGCTGGAAGCACAAAAACGCGCGCTCGCCGCGATTGCCCCGGGCAAAGTATGCAGCGACATCGATAAAATCGCCCGCGACTATATCTATCAGTCAGGATACGAAGGCTGTTTCGGGCATGGACTCGGGCACGGGCTCGGCGTGATGATCCACGAAAACCCACGTTTCACCCCTTCCTGCAACACAGTATTGCAGCCCGGCATGGTGCTCTCGGTCGAACCGGGCATCTATCTCGAAGGCAAATTCGGCGTGCGCATCGAAGATGTGATCTTTGTGACCGAAACCGGCTGTGAGAACATCACAAATTCTCCAAAAGAATTGATTTGTTTATAAATTTTTCAGATGAAACACCCCCGGCACTCTGTACAGTAAGCCTTTCCTGACGACATGATCTTAGGTTAAAAAGCAACTCAATTATATCAGAGTGCAGGTTATATAATCGATTATATACGGACCGGATTCTTCTGGCTTTACAATTCAAACAAAATTAAAACGCCGGCTTTGTCGGCGTTTTTGCGTCTTGCGGAGCTATTTTTCAACGAATGCCGTGACTGCCGCTTCGGCTGCTTCTATCTTTTCTAAAAATCCTTTATAAGTATCTCTGTCCATCTCGACGCCGCCCTCCGGCAGATACGGCGAAAGGTTCACCAAGGATTGCCTCAAATCGTAATATTGACGGATATAGTCATCGGTCGCGGTTCCGTTTAACACGGCTGAATCCTTTGCGGTGTCCAACTGCGTGAACATCGCCATGAGGCGTTCGTTCAATTTTGCGGTTTGTTTGGTTCCGACCGCTGCGCAGCCGGAAAATCCGAGGATCAATATCGCTGCCATCGCGAAACAAAGAATCGCGGTAAATTTCTTATTTCTTTTTATAGTCATTTACTCCCCTCCGAAAGGTTATCACGAACATTTTATCACAAATCTCCGGCTTCGTCAAATCGTAAAAAATTCATGTTGATTTTTATAAAAAGGCATACTATAATTTTGATGTCGCCGTGCAGAGCGGCGTCAATCTGAATAACGAGGCCATTCATCATGACCGTCAGGGAAATTACGCCCGAAGACCGAGAAACTTTCTGTAAACTCTGCGAGGATTTTTACAACTCCGGCGCAACAAAGCGCGGTTATGACCGCGACAGCGCCCTGCTGACCTTCAATCAGGTCATTTCGGGGCACGAGAATATCTTCGGATATTTCATCGTCGAGCCCGAACTTGCCGCAATTGCCGGTTACGCGTTGATCACCACTTACTGGTGCAATGAGGAATCCGGCAATGTCATCATCCTCGACGAAATCTACATAGATCCGCTGTTTCGCCACCACGGATTCGGCATCGGCTTTTTAAATTGGCTGGATCACGAATTCAAGGGCAGAGCGGTCTCTGTGACCCTCGAGGTGCTCTCGACGAATTTGGCTGCAAAAGAACTCTATGCCAAAGAGGGTTTTGAGGAAGACGGTTTCGTCACGATGTCCAAGAAACTGTAATTTATCATTTTTAACATAGACAGGGTGGAAATTAGCCGCCCTGCTTGTGTTTTATTTTAGGGTCTTGACTAGAACAGCGAGGAGTAGTAAGCTGTAAACGAGGTCAAG
>DAOPZJ010000066.1 GCA_035353335.1 Oscillospiraceae bacterium
GTCGATCTGTTCGACCTCGGGCTTGTCCATCTGGCCTAAAAACTGGCGGGCATACGACGACAGCGACTCGACATAACGGCGCTGGCCCTCGGCGTAGATCGTATCAAACGCCAGTGAGGACTTTCCGCTGCCCGAAACACCGGTAAAGACGATCAATTCGTCGCGCGGGATTTCGAGGTCGATGTTTTTTAAGTTATTTTCTTTCGCGCCTTTGATATATATTGTATTCTTCCGCATATTTTCTCCTTGTTTTCAATGGCGCGTGCGCCTATTTATGAAGATGGTGTTCTTTCTCATGTTGGTCTCCTATATGTGTTTATGTGATTTTCAAGCGCAGACACAGGTGGACTTTACGGGAGGAATCCCACCACCGCTGCAAGGCGAAAGGAGTTTGTAAACGAACTCCGGGCGTGTCGCTTACGACACGTCCCCCTCACCTTTAACAAGGGAGGTAGAGAGTGGAGGCGGTGCGACTATTGTTCCTTTATAATTATCCGTATAAAACATGACAACAGAATGTCAACTATTAAAAATCCGTTTACTTTTTATTGATTGTCGCTTCAGCTTCACCTTGCTTTTGCAGTTCGATAATCTTATCGCGCAGCAATGCGGCATATTCGAAATCAAGGAGCTTGGCGGCTTGTTTCATCTGGGCGGTCAGGTCGTCGACGGCCTTCCGGCGCTCCCTTTCGGTCAGCTTGTCCGCCGCCTGCTTGTAGGCCTGCTCGGTGCTGCTGATCTCGAGGATGCTGCGGACGCCCTTTTTGATGGTCTGCGGGGTAATGCCGTTGTCCTCGTTGAATTTGTTTTGGATGCCTCTGCGGCGGTAGGTCTCGTTGATCGCGGCCTCCATTGAACGGGTGACGTTGTCCGCGTACATGATGACTTTACCCTCTGTGTTTCTGGCGGCGCGTCCGATGATCTGGATTAACGACGTCTCGGCGCGTAAAAAGCCCTCTTTGTCGGCGTCGAGAATGGCAACGAGCGACAATTCGGGGATGTCCAGGCCCTCGCGCATCAGATTGATGCCGACCAGTACGTCGAATTCGCCGAGTCGGAAATCGCGGATGAGCTCCATGCGCTCAATCGTGTCAATCTCAAAATGCAGATATTTGACGCGGATGTCCATTCGGGTCAGATAGGCGGTCAAATCCTCCGCCATCTTCTTGGTCATCGTCAGTACCAGCGTGCGCTCGCCCTTTTCGGCGGTCTTGTGAATCTGGGCGATCAGATCGTCGATCTGGCCTTCGGTCGGTCTCACTTCGATATTCGGGTCGAGCAGTCCGGTCGGGCGGATGATCTGCTCGACGACTTCCGGGCATTTTTCGCGTTCAAACGGGCCCGGCGTCGCGCTGACATAGACCGCCTGATTGAGTTTGCCGTAAAATTCATCGAAAGTCAGAGGCCGGTGGTCGTAAGCGGACGGCAGCCGGAAGCCGAAATCGATCAGGTTGGTCTTGCGTGCGCGGTCGCCTGCGTACATGCCGCGCACCTGAGGAAGCGACATATGCGATTCGTCGGCGAAGAACAAAAAGTCCTTCGGGAAGTAATCAAACAGCGTAAACGGCGGCTCGCCGGGTTTTCGGCCTTCAAAAATCGGCGAATAGTTCTCGCTGCCCTTGACGTAGCCGACCTCGCGCAGCATCTCCATATCGTAGCGGGTCCGCTGTTCGATGCGCTGGGCCTCAATCAGCTTGCCGTTGTCGGTGAACCATTTTTTACGCTCGATCATCTCGGCTTCGATTTTTGCGAGCGAATCTTCAAGGTCGTCCGGCGATATCAGATAGTGGGACGCAGGGTAAATCGCCGCGTGCGTCAGCGTGGAAATGCGCTGTCCGGTCACAGCCTGAAACTCGGTCAGCCGCTCAATCGTGTCGCCGAAAAATTCGACGCGGATACCGGTCTCACCCGAAGCCGCCGGAAAGATGTCAACTACGTCGCCGCGCACCCGGAACTTGTTGCGCTCGAAAGCGATATCGTTGCGCTCGTAATGATTGGCTACCAGATGTTTGATCAGCTCGTCGCGTTTCATTTGCATATCCGGGCGCAGCGAAATGACCATTTCGCCGTAAAATTGAGGATCGCCTAAACCGTAGATGCACGAAACGCTCGAGACCACAATGACGTCGCGGCGCTCAAACAGCGAAGTCGTCGCGCTGTGGCGCAGCTTTTCAATCTCGGTGTTGATATCCAAATCTTTTTCGATGTAAGTATCGGTTGACGGGATATAGGACTCGGGCTGATAGTAATCGTAGTAAGAGACAAAGAACTCGACCGCATTATCGGGGAAGAACTCCCGAAACTCCGAGCAAAGCTGCGCGGCTAAAATTTTATTATGCGCCAGCACCAGCGTGGGGCGGTTGACCGCCGCGATGACGTTTGCCATTGTGAAGGTCTTGCCGCTTCCGGTCACGCCGAGCAGACACTGTTCCCTTTTGCCCGCAAGCACCCCGTTGACAAGTTGGTCGATGGCCTGCGGCTGGTCGCCGGTGGGCTTATAATCGGATTTGAGGATGAATTTATCTTTCATTTTGACTCTCTTTCAAGGAAATATAATCGTCATCGGCAATGATGATGTGGTCGTAGACCGTGATGCCGAGGTCGCGGCAGGCTTTTAAAATCATTGATAATGCCGTGTTGTCGTCAGCTGAGGGAATCGCGAAACCGCCGGGATGGTTGTGGGTCCAGATCAATTGCTTTGCGCCGACGGCCACGGCTGTGTCGGCGATGGATGAAATCCGAGTACCGACATTGCCGCTCCGGACATCTCCGTATTCGCGCAGATCAAGAATTTTACCGTTCTTATCAGCGAAAATCACGGTCAGAATTTCATCGGACAGGGCAAAATAACGGGCGGAGAGATGTTCTCCGAGCTTCGGGTCAGCGATGTTTTTCGGCAGCGGATGACGTTTGATGAGCGCTCTCCGCACAAGGGACGGCAGAAGCGTGATCAGCGCGACGCAGTCCTCGGTCATACCTTCGATACGCATTAGTTTTTCGGGCGACGCCTCGAAAATCGAGGAAAACAAACCGAATGCCCCGCATAAGTTATCGAACACTTTTTCGTCCGTTGAAGTCATCATGAGCAATCGGCGTAAAAAATCGGCTTTTGTCCCGGTCAGAAGATTCATATCAGGCGTCCTCCTTCGACAAAAGCGGGTACCGGGAAGCGGCAATCGCCCTGCCGTCGCAGCATAAAACCACATCGGCAAGCCGGACTGCGGTGTGCGAAAACCGCGTGCGCAAGTCGCCGATTACCGAAATCTCCGGGCGCGTGAAAGAGGGATTGCCGTCTCCGTGGCATAATAAAATGATCACATGTGCCGCCGCGCAGGTGCTCGCCGCCAAAAAGACGTCGTGAAAACACGCGGCAGCATCCTCAAAGTTGTTTTTCAAGGTCACGAGGTTTTTTAAGGACATCTTGGCGTCGAGGCACATGACCCTCAGCAGATCGGGCTCGGTGCAGACGGCGGGCGCGTATTGCGTCACCAGCGACGGACTGTTGAAGTTGCGCATACCGCGAATGCAGTCGCATTTGTCTTCATAATACATCTGAGTAAACGCTGAACAGAGCGACAACAGCTCTCCGGTTTTGCCGACTCTTTCTCCGGCGTCAAGGATCAGTTTGTCAAGCCCGCCCGCCTCTTTGATCAACTTGTGCGCCGCAGGGTTGACATCGACGCGCTTATATGCATAAAACAGCAGGAGTTCGAGCAGTTCGTGGTCGTAAAGTCCGTGCGCGCCCTGTCGTAAAAACCGGTCACGCAGGCGTTTACGGTGTCCGCCGTGTGTCACGGCGCTGTGAGGGGATTTTACAGCATCCGGCAAGAGCCCGTCCTCCTCTCTTCGATATAAACATTCGCGATCATACGCGAATATGGTATTATACCATATTACACAAGAAATGAAAAGGGTTTAAAGGTGGTTTAACCTAATATTTTCAAAATATCGGAGTTGATTCGGATTTACGGTTTTGATATAATAAACCCGAAAACAGATATCCGATTATTGAAGGACATTTTGTATGAGTCATTATTTTATCGAAGATAAAAACTTAAAACACAAACTTGCAACGGTGGAATATTATTTCAAAGAATGTAAGTTCATGTTTACGACCGACGCAGGGATGTTTTCAAAAGATGATGTCGACTCCGCAACCGAAATTCTTTTGAACGCAATTCCGCCGCTCTCGGGCTCTCTGCTTGACCTGGGCTGCGGATACGGGGTCATCGGAATTGTGCTTGCCAAGGCCTGCGGGTTAAAACTGACCCAAGCCGACGTAAACGGCGCTGCGGTCGAACTCACCGTCAAAAACGCGAAAGCAAACGGCGTCGTCACACAAGCCGTCAAATCGGATTGTTTTGAGAATATCTCCGGCACTTTTGATACGATCACATTGAATCCGCCGATCCACGCGGGAAAAGCCGTCACCTACCGCATGTATGAGGAATCGATTGCCCATCTGAATCCCGGCGGGAAGTTTTATATCGTCACCTTAAAAAAGCACGGCGCTGAGAGCACGGAGGTTAAGTTGAAAAGTGTCTATGGCAATTGCGAGACGATTTACAAGAAAAAGGGCGTTTTTGTGTTTTGCTGCGTGAAGTGAGCGAATAAACGCAGAGCGGCCAAATGGTATATAGAGCATTAAGATCGTTTACAGGCAGTGCAAGGACATCGTTTACAGTTTTATAAAAGCAACGGCGGCTTGAATTTTCTATGCCGCCGTTGCTCAATCTTTCTATTTTTCTTCGATCTCATTCATGGAGATTCTTATAGATGTTCCGCATTACCAACGCAAGGCACAGGGCGATCCCTCCCAAAAGCAACAATCCCGCCGCAAACTGATTATATCTCCGGCGGTCAGCGACTTGATCCTACTTAAAAACACCGCCAGCGTGGCCAAAAAAGCAATCGTGAATATGGAAAGAGAAACGGCGACAGCCCGCATATCCCGTTTATTTCGGTCTTCGATACTCTGTGCATCACTGAACGCCTGAGGCCGTTCGCCGGAATACTCCTTGCGCCACATATAGCAGCTTGCCATCACTCCGATACATTCCCAGCCGAATTGCTCATATGCCGCCTTATAAACTTTTTGGGATTGGATTGAATGTCATAGACATAACGGTATTTTTTAGGAGAGGTCTTCTCCAAAACAAGAAAAATGCTGCTCCATTGCCCGATTTTATTAATATTCCAACCCTACAGGGCTATTTTTTCAAGCCAGTTTTCATAATCGGCGGGTACCACACGCTTAAAAGCAGAGAACCATACCGCCTTTTTTGTTTTCATAACAACCCCTCCAGGTTCCGATAGATTTCTTTGATCCGGTTGGCTTCCTCTTTGAGAATCCGCTTTCCGGTTTCGGTGATGAGATAAAGCTTTTTCCGGTCTTCTTCTTTTACGGAGACAATCAATCCGTCCTCTTCGAGCTTGCTCAAGCTCTGATAAATCGTCCCTGCCCCGAGAACGATTCTGTCGTGGGTCAGTTCTTTCACATGCTGCATAATCCCGTAGCCGTGCCGTTCTTCCTGAAGCGACAGCAGAATATAGAACATGGTCTCGCTCATCGGAATAAACCGTTTCCTGATCTTTTCGTAATTCAAAATGCGTCCCTCCATGTATCACGCCGATGTATATCTCGTCGTGATATATTTATCATACATCACGCCGTGATATATGCCAATAGGGTTTATAAATTTTTTTATTATTTATCATTCGTCTTCCGGCATCGAATCCTTCACCGGCGCGCTGCGCGCAGTTACTGTTTGAAATTACATAATCTTTACATCAAGGCATCGACATGTTCGGTGTCACCTTTAATTAATAAATTCTGAAATAGCGACAAAAAAGATTCGGAGGGTTCGGAGCTTATTGCAAATAGAGCAATTCATCACTTAAAAAAGCAGGTAAAGCCACATATTTACACGGTTTTGTACAATTTTTTCTAAAAACTCTTTTCAAAAAGCAAAAATACTGGTATAATAATACGGTTGTCTACACGACCGTTAAGAGTCAGCAACTATGGAGGTAAAAGAATGAGTCAAAAGTTTATTTATTTGTTTTCCGAAGGAAGCGGAAAAATGCGCGAGCTGCTGGGCGGAAAAGGCGCCAACCTCGCCGAAATGACAAACCTCGGAATGCCCGTACCACAGGGTTTTACCATTACGACCGAGGCCTGCACGAAATATTATGAGGACGGCAAGAAAATTGCCCCCGAAATCGAAAAAGATATCTATGCCAATATCGCCACCATGGAAAAGATCTGCGGCAAAAAGCTCGGCGACGCCAAGAACCCGCTGCTTGTCTCCGTCCGCTCCGGCGCGCGCGCCTCGATGCCCGGCATGATGGACACGATTCTGAACCTCGGCCTGAACGACACCGTCGTCGAAGGGCTCTCCGCGCTGACCCAGAATCCCCGCTTTGCCTATGACAGCTATCGCCGCTTCATCCAGATGTTCTCCGACGTCGTCATGGAGCTCTCCAAGAAGGACTTCGAAAAGATCATCGACAAAGTCAAGGAAAAGCGCGGCATCACGCTCGACCTCGATCTCACCGCCGACGACATGAAAGACCTCGTCGTCAAATTCAAGGCGTATTATAAAGAAAAGCTCGGTTCGGATTTCCCGACCGACCCCAAAGTCCAGCTGATGGAAGCCGTCAAAGCGGTCTTCCGCTCCTGGGATAACCCCCGCGCGATCTATTACCGCAAGGAAAACGATATTCCGTCGTCCTGGGGCACCGCAGTCAACGTCCAGTCGATGGTATTCGGCAACATGGGCATCACTTCCGGCACCGGCGTCGCCTTTACGCGCAACCCGGCCACCGGCGAAAAGAAGCTCTACGGCGAATTTTTGATGAATGCGCAGGGCGAAGACGTCGTCGCGGGCATCCGCACCCCGCAGACCATCGACCAGCTCAAAGAAGTCATGCCCGACGTCTACAACCAGTTCGTCGAGATCGCAAACAACCTCGAAAAACACTACCGCGATATGCAGGACATGGAATTCACAATCGAAAACGGAAAACTCTACATGCTCCAGACCAGAAACGGCAAACGCACCGCGGTCGCCGCGCTCAAAGTCGCCGTCGATCTCGTCGCCGAGGGGATGTTATCTAAAGAAGAAGCCGTTTTGAAAGTGGAGCCCAAACAGCTTGACGCGCTTTTGCATCCGCAGTTTGACGCAGCCGCTTTAAAAAAAGCCAAACCGATCGCCGCCGGACTCAACGCCTCGCCGGGAGCTGCCTGCGGACAGGTTTGCTTCACCGCCGAAGATGCGATCAAAGCGCACAAAGCCGGTAAAAAAGTCGTTCTCGTCCGTCTCGAAACCTCTCCGGAGGATATCGAGGGCATGGCGTCCTCTCAGGGCATCCTGACCGTGCGCGGCGGCAGAACCTCCCACGCGGCAGTCGTCGCGAGGGGTATGGGCACCTGCTGCGTCGCGGGCTGCGGCGATATCAAGATTGACGAACACGCCAAGACCTTCACGGTTGACGGCAAAACGATTTACCATGAGGGCGACTTCATCTCTCTTGACGGCACCACAGGCAATGTCTACGGTGAAGCGATTCCGACCGTTGAAGCCACGATCACAGGCGACTTCCAGACCTTTATGGCCTGGGCCGACGCCATCCGCAAGCTCAAGGTCAGAACCAATGCCGACACCCCGCGCGACGCCGCTCAGGCGATCAAATTCGGCGCGGAAGGCATCGGCCTCTGCCGCACCGAGCATATGTTCTTCGACAGCGACCGTATCATGCCGATGCGCGAGATGATTGTCGCGAAGACCGAGGAACAGCGCAGAAAGGCGCTCGAAAAGCTCCTTCCGATGCAGCGCAGCGATTTCGAAGGCATTTATGAAGCCATGCAGGGTTATCCGGTCACCATCCGTTACCTGGATCCGCCGCTGCACGAATTCCTGCCCACCGAAGAAAAAGATATCGAAGCGCTGGCCAAGGAACTCGGCCTGACCGTCGCAGATCTCAAACAAGTCATTTCCGACCTGCACGAGTTCAACCCGATGATGGGTCACCGCGGCTGCCGTCTGGCCGTCTCCTATCCGGAGATCGCCGAGATGCAGACCAGAGCCGTCATCGAAGCGGCCCTGAACACGCAAAAACGCCATCCCGAGTGGAAGATGGTCCCCGAGATCATGATCCCGCTGGTCGGCGACGTCAAGGAACTCGCGTTTGTCAAGAGAATTGTCGTTGAAATCGCGGACAAGCTCATCAAGGCGTCGGGCATCGACATGAAATATTCGGTCGGCACCATGATCGAAATTCCGAGAGCTGCAGTCACTGCCGACGATATCGCCAAGGAGGCCGAGTTCTTCTCCTTCGGCACCAACGACCTGACCCAGATGACCTTCGGCTTCTCCCGTGACGACGCCGCAAAATTCCTCGGCGCCTATTATGAGAAGAAGATCTATGAATCCGACCCGTTCGCGCGGCTCGACCAAATCGGCGTCGGCAAATTGGTCAAGATGGCCGTTGACCTCGGCAAACAGACCCGCCCGACCATCAAGCTGGGCATCTGCGGCGAACACGGCGGCGACCCGAGCTCCATCGAATTCTGCCACAAGACCGGCTTGAATTACGTCTCCTGCTCTCCCTTTCGCGTTCCGATCGCGCGTCTCGCAGCAGCGCAGGCAGAAATTAAATATCCAAGATAATGTAGGGGCGAATCCGATTCGCCCGCGTTAGTTCACAGTTCGCAGTTAACAGGTAAACTTCCGATAATGTGCAACACGACGCCCGTGGCTTATGCCGCGGGCGCTTTTTTTTCTACGGCTTGATTTTAAATGAATGTTCTTTTCGAAGCTTTATCCTGTTAAATTGCCGTTCCGAACCGCTCAATATCTGTAAACGAAATGACTTTCCCGCGCGAAAACAACTTGTTCGGCGGAAGCGCTGCAAGCCCGTACATGCCTGACAACGTATGGCAGGCGGCGATAAAGTCGGTTGGATCGACTTCGGCGGGAATGGCGAGCGCAGGGGGTATGGCGGGCGATACCCGGTCGACGGTCATTCCGGCGGCGAAGAAATCCGGCGCGTTTGTAAAAATGACAGCACGCTGAATTTTCTCCGCGGGCGGTGCGCCGAGTCCGGCGAGCCCCGAAAAAGAGATGATCATATTGCAGTCGGAAAGAGCCTCAAAACCGCTGTTTGCGTCTATGAGAACTGTTTCGCAAAGCCGCTCGAACCGCATGACCATCGACCGGTCGCCGGAAGGCTCGATCACACCGATCATACCTCCGATGTAGCAGGCGCAGCGCATAGCCGTATTCAGCAGCACTTCCCTGATATAAACATCAGGCGAAAAGTAGACGATTTCGGGCAGCCGGATTCCGCCTGCGACCGGACGCGGGCACATAAACGGGCGCATTTGTTCAAACAACAGCGACTCCGCTTCGCCGTCGCGCCCCGGCCGAAGGTAAACCTCATAATAACGCACCGCGCCCGCACGGCACTGTGCGATCTCAACGCTGCTGCGCGCGGGCTGCCCTTTTAAAAACGCAGGGCGCGCCACTCTTAATATCCCGAACACCGCCCCACCCTCTGTGTCATTGTTCTTATCAGAATATGCGGACGAATTCAGAATTAAGAATTCAGAAATCAGAGTTTCATATTTTAAATCTTTTGTATCTGTACTCCGAATTTTCCTCCCTTGCTCCGCTCAGGAAAATGTGATATATTATTTTCCGGGAGGTGAGGGCATGCAAAAGGTCTTGAGCTTGGTCCGCAAAGCGGTACAGGAATATGATATGATCGCAGACGGAGATAAGATCGCGGTCGGCGTCTCGGGCGGCAAAGACAGCATGCTGACCCTGACCGCCCTGAACGAACTGCGCCGTTTTTACCCTGTTAAATATGATGTTGTCGCTGTCCTGATTGACCTGCGTTTTGACGGAACCGACACCGACTGCACAGGAATTCAAACGTATTGCGATTCAATCGGCGTGCCCTTTCATATCAAGCGCACCGACATCGGGCAGATTGTTTTCGATGTTCGAAAAGAGGAAAACCCCTGCTCGCTCTGCGCCAAAATGCGGCGCGGCGCGCTGCATGATTTTGCAAAAGAACTCGGCTGCAACAAAATTGCCCTCGGCCACCATGCGGATGATGCCGCCGAAACTTTTATGATGAATGTTTTCATCGAAGGCCGCATCGGCTGCTACAGCCCGGTGACTTATCTGTCGCGAAAAGACATCACGGTCATTCGCCCGCTTTCGTGGATGCGCGAATGGGAAGTCGCCTCTGCGGTCAAGCGGCTCGGAATTCCGGTGATGAAAAATAAATGCCCGCACGACCACGAAGGTCAGCGCAAGCAGATGAAATCGTTTTTAACGGAATTGGCGAAAACACGTTTCCCGCAGGCGCAAGAGCGTATTCTCGGCGCCATGCGCCGCGGCCATATCTGCGGGTGGTAAACACTTGAAAATATTACTATAAAACCAACACGGCGGCAAACTTTGCCGCCGTGCCCTATCGGGGCGAATTCATCTCAGAAATCGCGTTTGGAATATACTTTCACAGAGATCGCATAGGAGAGCACTAACAGACCGGCCCCCAAAGCAACCATTCCCCCGCTGATGAACAACAGATTCTTTGAAGCATACTCCAAAAAATTGAGGGCCAGCCGCTCATTCCCCGGAAGCATCGAAATCCCGGAAAATCCCCCAAACATAATTCCGAAAAACCCTATGGGCAGATAGAAACCCCAAAACTTTCCCTTTTGATATCCGAGCCGGAAAAGTACGGGAAACATGAATAAATTAAAAACGGCATACAGCAGAACACTCAGTGCCATAATGGTCAAATACCATTCCAACGACAAATACCATTTTGACAACGCCACGAGGTTGACGAGGGGCAGGATGGCGATGCCCATGACCATTCCGCAAAACAGCAAAATTAATGATAACGCGAACCGACCCGCGACGACTTCTTTCCGTTTTACGGGTAAAGTCAGATACAGCTTATTCAACTCCCCTTTTTCTTCTACGGCAAAAGGGTTAATTGAAAAACTCAGGCAAAAAATCACGCATAGCGGAATCACTAACAGCGGCGTATATAACCAGCCGAAAACAAACACGAAAACCGGCAATATCGGGAATCGGATTTGGTATACTTTCATTGCCCTCCAATCGAGGGCGATCATTTTTCGAATCATAATGTCTCTCCGTTTCTGCTCATATGAACCATAATATCTTCTAACGTCACCGTTTCAATTACAACCTCCGGCGGAAATCCGCCCGTTTCGGTCACTTCGATCATGCCCTCAAAACCGGCGGTATGTTCCCGAAGACCGATCATGCTCTTTCGTTTATCCTGCGGCAAATCTCCTTCGCCGCCTCTGATCAGGCAATATTTTTCGGTCAGCTCGTCTTTCAATCCGCTGTACACAATACGTCCGTCTTGAATGTAGATAATGTAGTCGGCAATCTTCTCAAGATCGCTTGTGATATGGGTGGAAAAGAAGATGGTTCGGTCCTCCTCAACCAAATAATCCCGAAAAACGTCCAGCATCTCGTCTCGCATCACGGGATCCAGCCCGGAAGTCGGCTCGTCGAGCAGCAGCAGTTTTGCGTCATGGGATAAGGTGACCGCCATGCCGAGTTTCATTTTCATCCCGCGTGACATCGCCTTAAACTTTTGTTTGGGGTCAAGCGAAAATTTTGCAAGGTATTGGTGATAAGCCTTGCTGTCCCACTGCCGATAAAAGGGCTTCACGGCTCTTTCGATATCGATGGGATTCCAGTCCTCTTGAAAATACGGCTGGTCAAACAGTACCCCGAGTTCCTCTTTCAACGATTCATCGTCGCCGGATTTACCCAACACTTCAATTTCTCCGCTGTCTTTTAAGGCCATATTCAGCATCAGTTTCATTGTCGTAGTTTTTCCTGCACCGTTTTGACCGATAAACCCGCAGATATACCCGCTCGGCACCGAAAAACTGATGCCGTCCAGCAAAAAATTCTTATATCTCTTTGACAGATTCTTTATTTCAATCGCGTTGTTCATTTTATCGTTCCCTCCGTCTCATCCAATAGATGATGTAAATCCGCCGTTGTCAGCCCCGCCAGTTTGCCCTGTCGGACGGCAGTTGCCATCGCGGTTTTCGTCTCCGCCAGATGCTTTGCTTTAATCAAATCGCCGTTAATCCGCTTGACATAGCAGCCCTTTCCCGGCACGGTTTGAATGTAGCCCTCAAGTTCCAAATCGTTATAAGCCCGCGTGGTGGTGATCACGCTGACTTTTAAATCGCGCGCAAACTGCCGGATCGACGGCAGCAGCTCGTTTTCGGGCAGTTCGCCCGATAAGACCGAGGCCTTGATCTGTTCCTTGATTTGCTCGTAGATCGGTACGCCAGATTGATAAGCCAGCACGATCCGCATCAATACAATCACCCTTTCACAGGTTTTATAGATATTTA
>DAOPZJ010000067.1 GCA_035353335.1 Oscillospiraceae bacterium
AAACTGTAAACGATGTCCTTGCACTACCTGTAAACTATCTTACTACTCTATACACTGTGATCGCCCGCCAATACCTGATATCGCTCAATTAAGCGGGTGAACACAGTTCGCCCCTACATTTTAACAAAGGAGACTCAATATGACCAAAAAACCCAATCTGTTGTTTTTCGGCATCGACAGCCTGCGCCGCGACCGCATGAGCTTATACGGCTACGACCGTCTGACCACGCCGCACATCGACAAATATCTCGAAAAAGGAACCGTTTACAACCACTGCTTCTCGGCGCACATCCCGACCACGCCGGGTTATGCCAACATGCTGACCGGCCTCGACTGTTTCGGCACGAACGTCGTCGCACTGCGCCATGAGGGCGAACTGGCTCCGAACATCAAGACTTTACCCGAAATTTTACGTGAAAACGGCTACGACACTACCTGCGTCGGTTTTAAAAACGTCTCGGGCAGGGGTTTTGACAGATACATCGACTTTGAGGGCTGGAACGCACAGGGTGACGGCAGAGCGCATAAGGCCGAAAACCTCAACGCCGTTGCAATCCCGGAGCTGGAACGCCTGGCCAAGAACGATAAGCCCTTCTGCCTGTTCCTGCGCCATATGGACCCGCACTCGCCGTACCGCGCTCCCGAGCCCTTCCACAAGATGTTTTATCAGGGCAACGAGTTCGACCCGAATAACCACTCGCTCGACCCGGTCTTCAAATTTAAACCTTTCTGCGATTATTTCGCCTCCTGGTTCCCGCAGGGCTGCACCGACGCAGAATATGTCTGCGCCCAGTACGACGCCGAGATCGCTTATATGGACTCCTGCATCCAACTGATTCTGCAAAAACTCAAGGATCTCGGACTCGAAAACGACACGCTGGTCGTCTTCTCCTCCGACCACGGCGAGACACTGTATGACCACGACTGCTACTTCGACCACCACAGCATGTATGACAACTGCCTGGTCGTTCCGTTCGCAGTTCGTTTCCCGGGCAGAGTCCCGGCGGGCAAACGCGTTGACGACATCTGCACATTGGCCGACGTCACTCCGACCGTGCTCGAGATCCTCGATATCAAGACCGACATCAATTTCGACGGCCGCAGCATGTTCTCGACGGCGTTCGGCGGAACGGTCGCACACCGCGACGAGTTCTACATCACCGAGTGCACCTGGATGCGCAAACACGGCTGGCGCACCCCGAAGTGGAAGCTGATGGTCGCCTTGGAACCGGATTTCCACTATAAACCCGAGATCGAGCTCTATGACCTCGAAAACGATCCGAAAGAAACTATCAACGTCGCCGAGATCCGTCCCGACGTCATCGCCGAGCTGCGTGCCAAGATGGAAGCGCATATCGCGAAACGCGAGAAAGAGACCGGCAGGACCAACCCGATGTACACGAACCTCAACTGGCACGGCATGAAACTCGGACGGGGCTTCAACAGCTCCGACGAGGCCTATAATACCATGCACATCGGCGATCCGGGCGCTGCCCAAAGATTGCAGCAGAGATAGTAATACGAGAGTAAAATTAAGTTATCTTCGAATTGCAAAAGGAAGAATAAATCAAAATGAGCAAAAAACTTCGCGCTGCCGTCATCGGGCTCGGCCCGATCGGCAGCAATAACCATTGTCAGGCATATACCACCTGTCCCGACGCCGAACTCGTCGGCGCCTGCGACATCAACAAAGAGCGCGCCGATGCCGCTGCAAAGCGGTACGGCATTCAGGTCTGGTACGATGCTCAGAAGATGCTCGACGAGCTCAAACCCGACTTGGTCAGCGTCGCCACGGGCGGTTTCGAATACGGCTCCGATCACTATGAGCCGACCTTGCAAGCTTTACGCGCAGGCTGCGACGTGTTGACCGAAAAACCCATCTGCAACGACTTGAAAAAGGCGCAGGAGATGGTCGATACGGCCAAAGCGCTCAACCGCCGGTTCGCGGTTGACATGAATCACCGGTTCACCCCGGCGGCGAGAGCGGCAAAAAAGTGGCAAAACGAAGGCCGCATCGGCGACCTGCTGTTTTTGAACATGGCGCTCTGGATCGGACGCTTCCAGCCGCATTTCGACACCGAGTATTACCACATGAAGGCCTTGAATCCCCACAGCTGCGACATCCTGCGCTATTTCGGCGGCGACGTCGAGCAGGTGCACTGCTTTGCGATGAAAGCGCCCGGACGTGAAATCTACTCCACCGCTTCGTTCAACCTCAAATTCGTCAACGGCGCGGTCGGCCACCTGACAAGTTCCTATGACATCGAGCGCGGACACCCGATGGAGCGCTGCGAGGTCGCCGGAACAAAAGGCCGGCTTGTGTTCGAAGATATGTGGCGGGAGGCGACCTTGTACCCTGCGGGCGATCTTGAAAAGCGCGTCTTCACCAATCCGGTATTCGGCGGCTTCCGCGATTTTTACGACACCTTCCGGGATCGCATCCACAGCTTTGCTAAAGAATGCGCAAATGGGGTCAAGCCCGCTGACATCGACGGCAGCGGTGCGGACGGTCTCGAAGCCAGCCGCATCATCCATGCGGGAATTCAGTCGCTTAAAACCGGGAAAACGGTTTTTGTCCGGGACGTAAATGAATAATCATTTGTACATTTAAATTTCCAATAAACCCAAAGGAGCAACGAACATGGCAATTAAAATCGGAATCATCGGTATGGGCGGCATCGGCAACACCCACGCCAAATGCTACAAAGCCGATCCGCTGGCAACGCTGGTCTGCGTCTGCGATGTCAACAAGGAGCGTGCCGACAAAGCCGCCGCCGATTACGGCGTCAAAGCGTTCTATACGCAGGACGAGATGATGAAGGCCCATCCGGAACTCGATTACATCGACGTCACCACTTCGGGCTTCGACAACGGCTCTTGGCACTATGAACCGGTCATGAAGGCGCTCGACGCCGGCTTTAACGCCTTTGTCGAAAAGCCGATCAGCAACAACGCCGACGAGGCGCGCGAGATGGTCATCACAGCAGCTAAAAAAGGCCTGTATCTCGGCTGCAACCTCAACCACAGCTTCACCAAACCCGCAGACAAGGCGCAGGAATTGATCAATCAGGGCAAGATCGGCGAGCCGGTCTACATCCTGCACAAGGTCGGCTTCAACAGCGGTGAGAAAAACTATAACGCGCCCAACTATCACGGTGCGGCTTATCCGAGAATGGCCTGCGCCTATTCGCATGCCTATGCATTCCTGTCCCACCCGTTTTCGCTGATGCGCAAATTCGGCGGCGAAATCACCCATGTCCAGGCGTTCTTTGACAAACCCGGCGTCCGCAAGAGCGCGGATGACCTGATGTGGTCGATCAACGGCATCAACTGCAAATTCCAAAACGGCAGCATCGGTTATCTGCTGTCCCAGCGCGGCGACGCCCACTTCGGCCTCGGCGGTTGGTGGAGCTTCGAAATGGCCGGCACCAAAGGTACCTTCTGCATCGAAAACTGCGTCGAAAAGCTGTATTATTGGGACGCGGGCAAAAAGAGCAAAAACATGAGCACGCCCAAACCCAAGATCTTCGATTTTAAAGAGACCGATTTCGGCCTCACCTTCAAAAACCGCCTGCACGCGTTCTTAGAGGATTTGACCAACAAAGTCCCGCCCGAGCACATCAGAAGCTCCGGCCGCGATGCATTGGCCACCCTCGAATACACAGTTGCGGCGATCAATTCGTTCGAAGAAGGCGGCGCTCTGGTCCGTCCGCGCGCGCTCCCGCCGATCCACGGCACCCCGGGATTCGTTCTTTAGAAATTACAATATACGCAATGACAAACCCGCCGCTGCTTTCCGCAGAGGCGGGTTGTTTGAATCGTATGTAATAACCGTCATTTCCGCCCTTGACAGAACACGGGCAAGTGCGTATCATATCTCTTAAAGACACATGAAAGGGGGAGTCGAACGCACAACGAATCCCTCTGCTTTTTTAACAAAAACAGCAAATTTATATGAATGAAAGGGAACCGAGTTATGTCTGCCAGTTTCATCAGACCCGCCTCCGAAATCAGGGAGGATATCGAAAAGAACCCCGAGATGCGTAAACTCTATCAGGATTTAAAAGACAAAGCTGATTACTGGAGAGCGAATTTTTCGGAGAGCGTCGAGGATATCTCCGGCTGGGGGCACAGCTATGTCTGCCCCAAGTGCTCTTCCGCGCTAAAATATGACCTTCAAAACCGCGATGTCCATCTCTGCCCCGATTGCAACGTCTCATATGACAATCAAGCGATTCGTGAAGCCTGGAACTCCTTCCGCCGCCATGATATCATGGGCGGTGTCAAATCGGCCGCCGTGGTCTGCCATGTCGAGGGCGAATCGGCGAAGGAATACAAAGAATTTATTTTAAAAGTCCTCACCTGGTACGCCGACCATTACGACCAATTTGACGAGCACGGCATCTGGGTCGGCAGAGCCAAACTGATGGGTCACACGCTAGACGAGGCCTGCTGGGGCATCACGCTTCTCGACGCGTTGTTCATCTCCGGAATCGACCCCGAGTCCGAGGCGGCGCAGCATTTGAAAAAGAAGCTGTTGGTTCCGATGATGCGCCTGATCATGTCCCAGCCGACGAATTTAATGAACATCTCGCTTTGGCATGCCGCCTTCGCGACCGGCGTCGGCGTCTATTTCAAAGACGAATTCCTGCTGCGTCCCTATGCGCGTTACGAGCGCAACGGCAAGCGTTTGATTTTGGACAATATCACGGCCGACGGGCTGTGGCGTGAAAACTCTCCCGGCTATCATTATTACGCGCTCTCGGCGGCTCTGAGTTTTTACAGCTATGCAAAGCAGATGGACCTTGCCGACGAAGAACTCAGCACCATGCTGTTAAAGGCCTATACCGCACCGCTCAAACTGCTTTATCCGAACGGTGAAATGCCCTCGACCAGCGACGGCTGGAAGTATTCCGTCGACTCGGTCACGGATATCTACAAGCAGGTTTATTTCCTGTTCAAAGACACGCCGGACGCCGATGCGCTTGCGGCGGTCATCCACTTCAAAGAACCCAAACCGACCGCGAATTCGCTCTATTACGGAATCCCGCCCAAACCCGACTATGACCTGCTCAACCAAAAATCCGTGCACATGAGCAACAACAAGCAGGTGATGCTGCGCAGTGAGGCGGCCTGCGTCTTTCTGAAATACGGCAACCTCTGCGCGGGACATTCCCACCCCGACGCGCTGGAACTCTCCATCTTCCCGTTCTCGATGGACCCGGGTTCGCTCAGCTACGGCGCGGCGATTCACGGCGAATATTTTTACGTCAACGCCAGCCATTCCACTTTTATGCTCGACGGCGATAACCAGATCAGAACCGCCTGCGGCACCGGTGAGATGTCCGCCGACGGGCTTGCCTTTGACGCAACGGTCGACGGCACCTATCCGGGCGTGACCGCGTCCAGAGCCGTCAAGCTCAAGGATCTTTCCCCAAAAACCTGCGAAATCAACGACAAGACCTCGATTAAATGCGACGCCGACCATCAGATCGACTGGATTTTCCACAGTATCGGCGACTTTACGGCAAACGGTACTTTAACGCCGGATTCAATCAAAGAAAACGAAAACGGCTTCAAGTATTTCACCAATATACAACGTTGGACAGGCGACAGCTTCACCTGCACCTGGAACTTCGAGGGCGATCAGCTGACGTTAAAACTCCCGGGCATGGCCGATACGACCATTTATATCGCCGTAACACCGGACAACCCCACCAAACGGGAACGCCATGCGATTTTGATCCGCAGGCAGGGAAAGGCCCTCGATGTCAATGCCTTGTTCACATTGAATAAAAAATAAAACATCACTGTTCATTTTAAAGCTCGGTTTCCGATAGGAAGCCGGGCTTTATGATTGAAATTCGGAAAATTTTATGATATATTCAATTTGGTTTGTAGGTAAAAGACTTCCTCACCCATTTGAAAGGATGATATCATATGAAACCTGCCATGAGGTTTGGCGGCTGCGATTTTGCTGGCCGGATGAATACGATTTATGCCGAGACGGTCAATGATTTGATTTCCAAAGTGGAGACCGGCAAAGACCCGAATTATAAAAAGGGCTTTCTGCACACCTCGACGGTTCCGCACAATTTCACCAGTTATTACAACGAGATGTGGTCCCGGGACAGCGGGCGCGGGCTGATTGAAATCGCGCGGCTCGGCTTTTCCGAACTTGTGATGCCGGTGGCGCGCTATATGCTCACTGCGCTGAACGATGCCGACCATTGGGGACGCATTATAGACCGCTACACCGGAAAGCCGGGGAAGCCGACTCAGTTGGGCGATTACGAGACCGACGGAAACGCGCTGGTGTTGCTCGGCATTTATAACACCTGGCTCGCCGCAGGGCGCGAACCGGCACTTGCCAAAGAGTTCATGGAGGGCGTTATGCCCGTCGTCGATTGGATTGACCGCATGATGAAGACCTCCCCTTACGGCGGACTGCTGCCTTGCAAATCGGAACTCTCCGGCAACCCGAACACGCCCTATGTGGTGTATGCCGTCTATCCGAATTACGGCATCAAAACCGCACTCGCCGCCTTAAAAACGATGGCCGAAGCCGCCGGGGACAAGGAAACGGCGCAAAAGCTCGCCGAGATGCACGGAAAGCTCTCAAAGGCGCTGACAGACAATCTCGTGGAAGGCGAACGCAGCTGGACGCCGGAAAAGACCAAGGCGGCGTTTTCACGGTATTCGCCCGTGCGTGAAGGGTGCTGGATCAACGGCATCGACAGCCGCGACGGCAGCGAATATAACTATGCGGACTGGGACAGCATTCATTTTCCGATCAACGCCTGGACGCGTCAGCTGCCGTTTATTTTCGATTCCGACCTCGGCTTGTGCAGCCCCGAACAGGGCGGCCTAAAAGAAGTAAATAATAACAGTTACGAATATATTCTTGAACAGATGTGCAAGGGGACTTATTTCCGCAAATACGGCTTTGTCAGCAACACCTGCTGGGAGGGCATGCGCGGCCGCCACGACGATACGATGACCGGTTACGGGCAGGGATTTATGACCCAAGCCGCGATTTTGATGGATGACGTCAACGCCTACACCAAATTGCTTGAAGGCATTGCCCGCCTCGCCTACGACGGTGATGTGATGCAGCCGACCTCCCACGAGATGAACCCGTGGATTTTGCACGAGTGTTTTGACTACGACGCCTACGAAAACGCACAAGACCACACGGCGGGATTCCATAATAACGGCCGCTTCGGCGTGATGGAAAACCCGGGCGACGAGGGCAATTTGGTGCAGGAGGCCGAGCCGCTCAAGGCAATGACGTTGATGTCGGGCATCGAAAACGGCGCAAAGCTGCGTATTCTGCCGCGCATTCCGTGGACGTATGACACCATCGAGGTACGCGACTTCCCGGTGTTTCAAAACGGACAGAGCGGGCGCATCTCCTATCGGATGGAGCATGAGCGCTGGCTGCGCAAAGTGCGCGTGAACGTCGAAAGCACCATCCCGCTCGAGTTCGATTTCCGGGTCGGCCCGTTCCCGCAGGTTTGCGACTTCACCGACACTGCGGATTGCCGAAAAGAGTTCACCAAAAACGCCTCGTGGATTTGGAAAACCGGACTGTCCGGCAAGAGCGCTGAATTTGACATCAATCTGTCGTGATATGTAATAAAAAACTCCGCATATGTTTGGATATTTGCATGCGGGAGTTATATTTAATGTCTACTGTACAAATCAAAAATGCCGCCGCTATGTGGCTATAATGGCATATTTGATCAGTGAGACATCAATGAATTTTATTCGGCAGACATTATATTACATGGCTTTTCTCTCCCTATAAAAACCGCCCCTTCCGCATGGAAGGAGCGGTCGTTTATAATTGAACGAGATATCCCGTACGGGGAGCCTTCTGCCGGATTAATTCCAACCGTGTTTTTTTAAACATTCAAGCATGTACCGATAGTTTTCAGGATTGACGCTTTTATGAATGCTGTTACTGCTGGACAATATATACCCGCCGGGTTTTCCCTTTGCAAGGCAGTCAAGCACAGCGGCTTCTACATCCTCCAACGTACCGGTGACAAGCACATCCGCGCAGTTTACATTGCCTTTCAATGCAATCCGGTCACCGTACTTGGCTTTGATGTCGCCGATATCCATATGCCCCATCGGATCGATTGGATCAAGACAGTCAATGCCTGAACCGACTAAATCGTCAAGAATATCATGTAAATCACCGTCTGTATGTTTGACGATAAGAAGCCCGTTTTCATGCGCGGCACTTACAATCTCACAAAACCTTGGTAGAATTTGTGCCCTGTACATATCCGGGCTGATCAGCGTGCCGCGGCCATCGGCGATATCATCCAAGCAGGCAATGACTTCCACGCCAAGACTGCGCATGTTCCGCATAACAGCAGTGCTGTATTCAATACTCATACACATCAATTCGTCAACCAATGCCGGTTCTTCATAAAAGCCGGCGAGAAAATTTTCGAAGCCCAGTGTATCGCGCGGAAATGAAAAAACATCCCTCACGCGCCCGACCACAAGTCTTTCTTGACTGACACTTTCAAGCGCTTTGCGAAGTGTGACATAAATCGCATCATCATCCGGAGAAGGCATTTGAAAATTTTTCAGATCCGATGGGGTACTGACAGGGAATCCGACGGCGGACGGATATTCATCACTATAGGCGCGGATGACACCAAACTCATCTTTGAAAATTTTATCATTAATAGGGGTGATGCGCCGGTCCTGCCAAATTGCAATACCATCAATGTCGAGTTCTTCTATAAACCGGCAGCTGTCCTCTTGGCCTGTGAGCGCACGATAAATGCCCGGGTAAATATCCCATTCTATCGTCGGGATACGGTCAGGAATGCCGCGTTTCAACGCAGTCAGTAACCGTTCTTTTCCTGTCATAACAATCTCCTTGCAACAAATATCGATATTATTATAACATTTAAAATGACCCCTGTCTATGAACACACGAAATACTGCGAAGACTAATCACAATGCTTCGCGTGGATTGTGGTTTGATTATGAAAAATTAGCAAACGGTGTGCCACAGCATTTTCTTGTCAATTTTGGTTCTGAACCTGCGTAATTTTATTTTGCTCGCTTCTTTTTTAATATTTTTAGCGTTTTTACCCCGGTGAAAAAATGCGCCTTTATTCAGTAGGCATTACTTAGAAGGAGAATGTTGTAAATCGTAGACATCTGTAGTATTATTACAATAACCAAATGGATCTATTAACAAATCGGTTTGCAATATCAACAGAAAGGAGTGTTGAAGCTTTGGAACACGCATATGACGTTGTGGTCATCGGCGCGGGCAACGGAGGCCTTACCGCCGCCGCGACCATGGCAAAAGCGGGCAAAAAAACGCTGCTGCTGGAGCAGCACAACCTGCCGGGCGGGTTTGCAACGAGCTTTGTGAGGGGGCGGTTCGAATTTGAGCCGTCGCTGCATGAACTCTGCGACGTCGGCTCGGAGGAAAATCCCGGCGAAGTTCGGCGGCTATTAGAGCAGACGCTGGGCATCTCGGTCGGCTGGGCGGCGGTGCCGGAGGCCTACCGGCTAATAACCATTGCGGAGGGAAAAGACAATCTCAACGTGGTAATGCCGTTCGGCGTCAAAGAATTCGTCGATCAAATGGAGGCATATGTGCCCGGCAGCAGAAAATCGATGGAGAAATTCATCAAGCTCTGCGAGCAGATCATGGCGGCGCTTGCTTATATCGGCGCTTCCGGCGGCAAGGCGGACCCCGAAGTACTGATGAAGGAGCACGCAAACTTCTTAAAATGCGGCGGTTACAGCGTCAGCCAAGTATTGAAGTCCCTGCACATGCCGAAAAAAGCACAACGCATCCTCTGCGCCTACTGGTGCTACACCGGTGTCAGCACGGACCAACTCAACTTTGCATTATTTGCTGCCATGCTTTATAAGTATCTGGTGAAGGGCGCATGGATCCCCAAAATGCGCTCCCATGAACTCTCCGTCGCGCTGGATGCGCGCATCCGAGAGCTCGGCGGCGAGATTTGGTATAACACCCGCGCCGAAAAAATCCTCACAAAAGACGGCAAAATCATCGGCGTACATACAAACCATGGAGATATCAAGACCGGGCACGTCATCGCCTGCTGCTCGCCCAACGCGGTTTTCGGCGACATGATGGATCATAGCGATGTGCCGGAAAAGCAAACCCGAATGGTCAACGCCCGCCGGATCGGTGCGCGCGGATTTGTTACCTACCTCGGCCTTAATAAAACCGCGGACGAACTGGGGCTGAAGGACTACAGCTATTTTATCTACGAGTCGATGGACACGGTCAAGGAATCCGCGCGCGCGGACGGGTTCAACGACCATCCCATGCAGGCGACCGTCTGCCTCAACCGCGCCAACCCCGGCTGCTCACCGGAAGGCACATGCATTATGAGTTTTACCACGCTTTATAATAAAGATGTGTGGGGCGATGTTCCCCCTGAGGATTATGTCAATAAAAAGCGGGAAGTCGCCGAGAAGATGATCCGCGATTTCGAAACTCATGTCGGCATCAGCCTTACGCCTTATATCGAGGAAATCGAAATCGCCACCCCCGTGACCATGGCGCGCTATACGTTGAATCCGCAGGGTGCGATGTATTCCTATTCCTGCGGCGATTGGGATACCATGCTGCCGCGGCTTATGATGCTCAAAGAAGACCAGATCGTCCCGGGCATCCGGTTTGCGGGCGGGTACGGGCCGCGCATCTACGGTTACAGCTCGACCTACTTAAACGGCGAACTCACCGCAAAACTCACGCTTGCGGACATGAAGGAGGCGGCACAATGAGCAACTTCAACTTTCATGTAAAACCCATCGGTCTGTTCGATATGCTGCACTTTAAAAAGATGGTGCCCGCGCGGCAAAAAGCGCTTGCCTGCGGTTCAACTACCTCCGTGACCGGTGTTTACGGCTCTAATAAACTCGCAGGCATCCTGCACCCGAAAACGCAGTGCTTGACCATCTCAGAAATAATTGAACACGGCGAAAACGCCAAATCGTATGTACTCACCGGTGAACACCCGGCGCCGTTTCGCGCGGGGCAGTACTTATCGGTTTCGCTGAAAATCGGTTCTTCGGTGCTCACGCGCCCATACTCGATTTCCTGTTCGCCCAAATGGGCATCGGAGAGCAAATACGCGCTGACTGTCAAGCGCCAGCAGGACGGCTTTGCCTCCGGTTGGATTTTGGACAACTGGAGAGTCGGAGATGAAATCACAACCTCCGGTCCGGAGGGCACCTTTTATTACGAACCGCTGCGAGATGCAAAACACGTCGTCGGTCTGGCGGGCGGCTGCGGCATCACGCCGTTTCTGTCGATGGCCTATGCCATCCGCGACGGAGTCGAGGATTTCCGCCTGACACTGCTCTACGGCAGCCGGAAGGAGGCCGACATCCTCTACCGCAGAGAACTGGACGAAATCGCAAAGGCAACCGACAAGGTCAGAATCGTCCATATCCTCAGCGACGAAAAGAAGGAAGGCTTCGAATACGGTTTCATCACTGCGGAAGAGATTCAGAAAGCGTGCGAAGGCGATACCTGCAGCCTTTTCCTCTGCGGCCCCGCCGCCATGTACGCATTTGTCGATAAAGAGATTGAGAAGCTTAATCTGACCGGCAAGTTCATCCGCCACGAACTGTATGCCGCAGCCGCATCGCCGGGTAAGTTCAAGGACTACCCGGGAGACACGGGCAAGGCCTTTACCCTCACGGTGAAACTTTACGGCGAAACGCTGACGATGCCGATGGCCTCGTCCGAAACGGTATTGGTAGCTCTGGAGCGCGCGGGTGTTGCCGCCCCAAGCCGCTGCCGGGGCGGAGAATGCGGGTGGTGCCGCGCAAAGCTGGACAGCGGGGAGGTCTTTTTACCCGCGTTTCTGGATAAGCGCCGCATGGCGGACGTTCGTGCCGGGTATATCCATCCCTGCTGTTCCTATCCGCTCGGTGATTTGGCCATTGAGGTCTGGCCGGAGTGAGTTAATCACATAACACAATTTGCAAGATATCCGGAATGGGAATTGCCATGTCATTCCTCTTTGCGGAGGGTTGGAATTCCGCCACGATCGGCGCGCGCTCAGCACCGGGGTGGCCTGGCCATATGAAAAACCCCCGAAATCCGTATAATCGGATTTCGGGGG
>DAOPZJ010000068.1 GCA_035353335.1 Oscillospiraceae bacterium
TCCCCGAGCAGCCACGCCTCGGAAAAGCTGTGCGTGACCGCGATCACGGTCTTGGGTTCTTCTTTCCAGAGTTTTAAAAAAAGCTTGATCAGCTCTTCTCTGGTCTTCATATCCTGCCCGTTAAACGGCTCGTCCATTAATAACAAATCGCAGGGAACGGCAAACGCACGCGCAATCGCCGCCCGCTGGCGCATTCCTCCCGAGAGCTGCGCGGGATAATAATTCATGAATTTTTCAAGGCCGACCGCAGTCAGATATTTTTCCGCACGTTCGCGCTTTTCGGCTTTTGTAAAAGTATCAGGCAGCGCGATCATAATGTTTTGGCGGATCCGTTTCCAAGGCAGCAGACGGGGTTCTTGAAAAATATAACTGATATTTATTTTTAATTTATCGCCGTCAAGACCCGCAATTGCATTTAATAAAGTTGTTTTTCCGCAGCCCGACGGCCCCATGATGCAATTGATCTTTTGGTCGTAAAACTCGACTGAAAAATCGTCGAACACCGTAAGGTCGCCGTATTTTTTTGTATATCCGTCTATCCGCAAAGCGCTGCCTCCCCTTTTAATATCGATTTCGAAGTTGCTTTTCGACCAAACCCAACAGCCGGTCGAGCAGATAGCCCATCAAAATCACTAACACCGTCCACGCAAGCAAGATATCAGTGGAGAGCGTGACCCGCGCCGTCTGCATCTGCGCGCCGACCGAGTGTACGGGCTGTACGACCAATTCCGTGACTACAACGGCTTTTAGCCCGATGCCCGCCGCGGTTTTGATAGCCGCAACCACATAAGACGCAATCGAGGGCAAATAAATGCCGAACAGGCGCTTTGAAAGCGAAAACCGATAGACCTTGCCCATCTCGGTCAAACGGCGGTCGATTCCGCGAACTCCGGCGGCGCTGTTTTCGCAGACCGACGGGAACGCCGCTAAAAACACCGCAAACGAAGGCACATACGGCGCTTTCAGCCACACGAGCGCAAGCAAAATCACCGCCACAATCGGGATGGATTTGATCACCGTGAACAGCGGTGCCATAAACGCACCGAACCGGGCATAGGCCGCCGAGAGTGAACCTAACAGCATGCCAAAAAGGATTGCCGGGGCAAGACCGAGCAGCCATCTACCGAGTGTTGCGGACAATATCGACGCGTTATTTCCGGCAAAAAGCCCCGCCAGCGCCGAGAGCACGGCGGCCGGACGGGGCAATATATACGAGTTATTCAATAAAGTTGCAATGATTTGCCAGACGGCAATGAAAGTCACGCCGCCGAAGATTTGCCAAAGCACAAGTCCCTTTTTATTTGAAAGTGGCAAAAAATGCTTCAGACGGCATCACACCTCCGATGTCAGTCGGCGAGAAGCCGAGGATGATATTAAAGTAATTGTTGATTTCGGTTCTGGCGTTGGTTGTATCCTTGAAGAATATGTTGCAACGCGGTGTGCCGCTGATGATCGCGGCGGCGGGCAGGGTCACGCCGTGTTTTTCAGCCAGATTCGCCAGTTCGTTCACATTGGTTGTGTACTGGGCAGACGTTTTTTGTGCGTTGATGAAATCAACCATTGCATCGTGATTTGCGTCCGCAAACGTACCTTTGACGACAATCGCGCTCACCGGGATATAGGGTTGGCCGCCGGTGGTGGAAGCCCAAACCTGCTGCATGTCCACAACGATTTTGACCGCGGGGTTCTTGGCGATAATGTTGGATACGAACGGTTCGGGCATTAAGGCGATCTTGGTTTGTCCGGAGATGACCGAAGCAGCCAAATCGGCATGGGCAGTCAGCGTATAGTCCAGCGTGACTTTTTTGGAGAGTCCGGCCTGCGCAAGAGCGTATCTTAAAATCACATCGGGGGTTGCGCCCTGCTGGGAGACCGCAATCGTCTTGCCCGACAGACCGGCCAGTGAGGTGATGGTCGTGTCAGTGCTGACGATATACATATTGCCCCAGGTGCAGATACCGACAAGGCGGTAATCCGTGCCCTTGTTAAACAGGTTCGCCGCCGTGGTCAGAGGCAGGCAGGCGATATCATAAGTGCCCTTTGCCAATTCCGCAACCATTGCATCCGGTGCCTGCAAGAGATCGTATTGAGCATCCATACCGTCGAGTTTGGTACCGTCGTCCCACATCTTTAAAAAAGACAGTGCGGTCGGGCCCTGAAGAGCGGCGATTTTAACCGTTGAAGCGGTTGCCGGAGTCGAAGATGCCGGTGCTGCAGAGCATCCCGCCGCCATTAAAAATACCAGCACTAAAACCATTGAGAGAACCTTTTTCATCATTCTTTGAACATTCCTTTCGCAGATAGGTAATTTCGCTAAAAATATATTCGGCTCATCCGTTTGGATCAGCCGCTTTTATTCTACACCCGTAAAACCCGGATGTCAATATCGTATACGAATTAAGTATATGTTAAATTCTCTTTGCCCAGAGTACACCGGGGATACCGGAAAGTTTAGAAACAAGCCCTCTAAGCTGCTGATTGCTGCCAACTCTGACAACGACTTCATACTCGTCGCCCTTATCGCTCTTTCCGGTCATCAGAATGCCCTCGGTGAACAGATTTTCGGAGGCGAGCAGCTGCGAGATGGTGTTGAATAAATTCGCACCCGGCGCGGTCATCAGCGATAATACGGCTTTATAAACCTCTCCGTCTTTTGCGGCCCAAGCGGAACTGAGCCAACGGCCCGGTTCCTTGTCGATGTTTTTGATCACATTATTGCAATTACACCGGTGTACCGCGACGCCCCCGCCCCTTGTGACGAATCCGATGATGTCGTCACCGGGAACCGGGTTGCAACATTTCGCAAACTTAATCAGGCAGTTATCAAATCCCTCGACAATGACGCCGCTGCTGCTATGGGTGATTTTTGGCGGCGGCGCAACCGGTTTGATCGCGTCAACGTCAGGAGCGTTATACCTGGCACAGTCCTCCCGCAGTTTCGGAAGCAGCTTTGAGATGAGTATACCGCCGTATCCGATCGAGGCAAAAAAATCTTCTTCGTGTAAAAAATGATTGCGCCTGGCTGTATCGGTCAATATGGCTTGGTATTGTTCGGGAGTCAGGCGCGGATTAATTCTTCGCACCTCACGCTCGAATTCATCCTGTCCTGCAACGATGTTCTCCTCACGCCGTTCCCGTTTGAACCACTGTCGGATTTTATTGCGCGCCTCGCTGGTCTTGGCCGATTTGAGCCAATCTCGGCTCGGGCCGTGTCCTTGCGCAGATGTTGTAATAATTTCTATGACGGTTCCGGAAGTCAGCTGAGAATCAATCGGCGTGATCTTGCCGTTGACTTTTGCACCGATCATGCGATTGCCGACCGCCGAGTGAATCGCATAAGCGAAATCTATGATGGTCGCACCCCAAGGAAGCACACGAACCTCACCTTTCGGCGTGAATACAAAAACGTCGTCGTCGGTCAGTTCGGCTTTGATGGAATTTCGCAGGTCCTCTTCACCGTCGGCCTCATCTTTGGCCTCGAGCATCTCGCGCAGCCATTTGACACGCTGTTCAAAACGGGCGTTTTTGGCGTCGTTATCCTCGATGCCGACTTTATATTTCCAGTGAGCGGCAATGCCGAATTCGGCCTCCTGATGCATCTCAAAGGTGCGAATTTGAACCTCGAACGGGATGCCGCGGTTGCTGATGACGGTCGTGTGAATTGAGCGGTAACCGTTGTTTTTCGGCAGGGAGATAAAGTCCCTGAACCGATCCGGGATCGGTTTAAAAGTGTCGTGAATGATACCGAGCGCCATATAGCACTCGTTGATCGCGCTGACGATGATGCGCACGGCAAAAGTGTCGTAGACGTCACGGTTTTCAATATAGATCTTGCGATAAATGCCGCACATGCTCTTAACGCGGCCGTCGACCCGATATTCAAATCCGCAGTCACGGAAACTCTCGGTTATCTGCTTTTTGATGGAATCGAGAAAATCCGACTGTTCATGGGTATCCATGGAGATTTTTGCCTCGATCTCGGCGCAGCCGATCGGGTCAAGGCAGCGGATTGCATGATCTTCCAATTCATTTTTAAGCGCATGCATACCGAGACGGTGGGCAATCGGCGCATAAATCTCCATGGTTTCGAGCGCGGTGTCGCGTTGTTTTTCTTCGGGGCGGTATCTCAGCGTGCGCATATTGTGCAAACGGTCAGCCAACTTGATCAGCATCACGCGGATATCATGACTCATCGCAAGCAGCATCTTTCGGATATTTTCCGATTGAAGCTCATCTTTTGAGGTATATTTGATATTCCCCAATTTTGAGACGCCGTCGACCAGGTCGGCAACGGCCTTCCCGAATTTATCGGTGATCGTCTTGCGGCTGATACCACAGTCCTCCATCACATCATGTAAAAGCGCGGCGCAGATGGTATCGCAGTCCATGCCGAAATCCTCGAGCAGAATGCGAGCCACCGCCACCGGATGCGTGATATACGGCTCACCCGAAGAGCGTTTTTGCCCCTCGTGGCTTTCGGCGGCGAGTTCGAAGGCCTGTATGACCTTTTTCGTTTCGGCAGGCGTGAACAAGGCCTCGAGTTCCGCTTTTATCGGGGCGAAATAAGTCGTGTAATCAACTGTCTTTGTCTCGTCGCTCACGCATATCTCCTTTTACAGATGATCGGAAGGTTCTTGCAAATCGTTTGCAAGCCGGAAGAGTTTAGAACATGTAAGGTCTTTTTTTTGTGTTGTTTCAATTAAAGAGATAATGCCGTTGTCCATGCTGATCAATCCCACTTCGCGCAGCACTTCCAGACACATGGAGATCTTGTAATAATCCATCAGTCCGCCGAGGATATGGGCAAGGCATGCACCGGTGGTGATGGCGCGTCTGCTGCTCTTGATGGTTCGAAATATCGCCGCAGTGTCTTCTCTTGTGATAGGTGAGGCGGGTTTTTCACCCTTTCGGATGCAGCGATCAAACTCAAATTTACTGTTGAAATAATTATCCTGGTCAAAGTTTGTATACCGGATATCTTTTGCAACCACTGACAATTCCACATTTCCGTTAAACTCCCGGCAGCTTAGTGTCACAACGGCATCTACTTTGTCACCTTCGGAAAAACAAACCTCATTTTGGGAAGTACCGAATAATAATAATATAGCCGAAGCGCCGTCTTTTTCGATCTCCAGCATGCAGTGATTCCCGTTTCGCATGCCCCGAATGCTTTTAATCGTCACGCCCGAAAGACAGAATAACGGCGTCGGGTTCTCCCTGCCGAACGGCTCCAGTTCGTCAATTTGGTAAAACACGTCCATGATGAGTTGCTGAAGTTTTAAATAACCGTCAATCTGAAAGGAATTCGGCGAAATCCGCCCGAGCGGCTCTGCATAATCGTTGATCGTTTTTGATAGATCCGGCAGTTTCTCCGCTGAAATTGTCAACCCAACCGCTTGTGAATGCCCGCCGTATTTTATGAAAAGTTCCTTGCAGCTGTTCACCGCTTCGTAGATTGAGAGGCTCTCGACGCTTCGTCCCGATCCGGTTGCAATCCCGTCTTTTATTCCGAAAACCAAAAACGGTTTTCCGTATTTCTCGACAAGTTTCGCAGCCACAATGCCGACGACGCCGTTTTCCCAACCCTCTCCCCAGACCACGCCGATTGGAGCATGGCGAACTTCATCCACAGAGGCATATTTCTCATTGGCTTCGTTGAATATCCGCTGTTCGGCCTGTTGACGCTTTGCGTTATAATCTTCGAGCTTTTGGGCGTATTGCTCAGCCTCTTCTTTGGTCTTCGCCATCAGCAGTCGGGCAGAATCGGCGGCATCGCCCATTCTTCCGGCCGAATTAATACGAGGAGCAAGCATGTAGGCCACCGATTGAACGCTGAAGCGCATACTCATTCCGGATTTGTCCATCAGCGCTTTTAAGCCGAGGTTTTCGGTTTCTTTTAATATATCGATACCGTTTTTTACAAATACGCGGTTTTCACCGGTCAGCGGCACAATGTCGGCAATGGTAGCAACCGTAAGTAAGTCCCCGTAGCGGTCGAACATCGACTCAATGTCCTCTTCGAGCGCGCAGATTAGTTTAAACACCACGCCTGCGCCGCATAAACCCTTGAATCTGCTGGGGCAATCCGGCCTGTGCGGATCGATGACGATGCAATCAGGCAATTTCACTGGTACGGTATGATGGTCGGTGACAACCACATCGATGCCCAGTTCCCTTGCACGCTTGATCTCCTCAAAAGCAGTCACACCATTGTCCACGGTGATAATTAAGTTGATATGGTCTTTTGCAAGATCGTTTATGATTGCTTTATGCATCCCGTAACCGCCTTCTTCACGTGAAGGCAGGCACCAGGTAACGTTTGCACCTTGTTTACTGAGATAGTCGTAGATCATCACGGTCGAGGTCACGCCATCGGCGTCATAGTCGCCGAAGATGCAGATTTTTTCGTTCTTTTCAAGTGCGGTACGAATGCGATCGACAGCCCGATCCATATCGGCCAGCGAAAACGGCTCCTCAATGCCGGTGTCGATATCACAAGAGAAAAACTCCTCGATTTCCTCGGGTGCGGTGATGCCTCTATTATAAAGAAGCGCCGCCTGCAGCCGGGTTATAGAATTGTCCTGCGCCATCTCGGTGACCGCTTCGCGGTCAGTGACGCAAAATGCCCACTTCCTGTCAACCACAAGCTCTCTCCCCGATAAAAGTCGAAATTTGCAATCAGTATACCTCAATGCCGCATTTATTGTCAATCCACCTTGAGCTTTGCGGCCAAATCTTCACTCGGATCGGCAAAAGCGGTCTGAAAATCGAAATAATTCACAAAACCCGGCGGAGAACCGATCGGTTTTTTGACACGCTTTACTACGGTATAATCGACCGGAACACGCACGCTTTTGCCGTTTTTAGAATACAGCGCCGCCAAAATCGCTGCTTCGGTGAGAGTCTGTTTATCGGGCTGCTTCCCTGTTGTAACGATGATGACATGGCTGCCGGGAATGCCGCGTGCGTGCATCCAGACATCGTTGCTCTGGGCCTTTTTAAAAGTGAGTTGATCATTTTGACAGTTGTTTCTGCCGACCAGAATTTCAAAACCACCGCTGCTTATAAATTTACGGGGCTGCGATTCGCCTTTTTGTTTGTTCTTTGCAACATTGCGGTGCTTTAGATAGCCCTGCGCCGCGAGCTCTTCACGAATTTGGGCGATATCTGCCGAATCATCGGTGCTTTCGAGCGAATATAGTACGGAATCCAGATAACTCAGTTCTTCACGATCTTTTTCGATCAGACCGACGAGTTGCTTGGCAGCGTTGTCGGCTTTTCGGTAGAGTTTATAATACCGTTGGGCGTTCCGGTTCGGAGTGAGATCGTTTTGCAAAGCGATCACAACGGTTTTTTGGTCAGGATCGGTGTAATCGACCGCACTGACCGTGGTGTCCCCTTTTTGTATCGAATAGAGATTGGCCATGATGAGATCGCCGTAAATGCGGTATTTGTCGGCGTTTTTGGTATCCTCGAGCTCCTGGGTTCGGGTGAGAAGTTTCCGGCGTGTTCTGTCGGCGGCGTTTTCGACGAGCTTATACAAGTCGCGGCTGCTCTGGCGCTGGCGGTCGCGATGCTCTTTGGTGTAATAAAACGCATCCAGCAACTGAGAAAGAGTATCGTACGGTTTTTGATTTTCCTTATCATAACGGATGAGCGGCATGAAGGAATAATCTACCGCCGCACCGGTTTGGTCAAACACCCCGGTCGGGCAAATATCATGATTTTTAATTCTGGTTTGGCAGCGTTCGATGGCCGCAATCAGCCTTTGTCGCTGTTGTTCGTCCAATTCGCCGCAGACTACATTTTGATCGCCGACTGCCTGATAGCAAAGCTCGGCACAGTTGAAAGGTGAGAGTCCCTGAACGGTGCCCAAAAACGCTTTTTCCAACAAGATGCCGGGGTTATCTTTGATCAGCGTATCGACAAATTCAGACGGGTTCAAGGTGTTAATAGACATTCTGTTTTGTTTTGGGGGCAGTTCATATTTTAAGCCCGGGAAGATCTGGCGCACAGTGCTGACATTTTCGTCGATACGCTTGACCGCATCGATAATAATTCCGTCGGAATCGAAAAAGATTAGGTTGGAGTGGCGGCCCATAAGCTCTGCCGCGGCGGTGATAGTATGAAGCTCGCCGAGTTCACTGCGGCCCGTGAAGTCCAAAAACAAAATGCGCTCCATGTCGTCCTGACGGACGGCGGTCAGTTTGGAACCGATTAAAAGCTTTCGCAGCAGCATGCATAACATCGGCGGCTGAGGGGGATTTTCATAATTCTGCTCGGTGAAATGCACACGTGCAGCGTCGGATTTACAGGTCAGTAGCAGCCGTTTTTGCCCTTCTCTGGTACGCATGGTAAACACAAGCTGATCGCGGTAGGGTTGGTAGACCTTGTCCACAAACCCGCCGACCGCGCTCTCCAACTCGCGTAAAAGTAAATGCAATAATGCGCCATCTACTGCCATGTTGTCTCCTTGAATTATATGCTTTGTAACGGGTTGCTCTCTTTGGCGAGAATAACCTCGATATCGTTGAATTTCTGTGCAAGCTTTTCTTGCAACATACCTGCGATGTGAATCTCCGTTCCGAAATGGGTGGCGTCGATCAATGATAAACCTGCCGCCCTTGCCACAATCACTTCCTCGTATTTCAACTGCGAGGTGATAAGGCAATCATAGCCCGCTTCAATGACCTGTTCGATTAAAAAGCTGCCGCTGCCTCCGCAGACAACAATCGACATTACGGGTTTTCCGCCGTCGCAGAAGACGACCGGTGAATTTAATATCTGCCCAACTTTGGCGGCGAATTCGCGCGTCGTTTGCGGAGCGAGTAGTTCGCCGCCCCAACCCTCGCAGAGCCGGTCGCCGCAGGAGCTTTGTTTTTCGGCAAAGGGGCCTTTCGGAATCAACCCGAGACGATTACAAAGCACTTTGTTTGCGCCTTCGATGTTCTCGTCAAGCGGGATGTGCACCGAGATTACGGCGATGCCAAAAGCCGCCGCAAGATAAACCGGGTTACCCGAATCAAGCTTTTTGAGCGGGTCAAAAATAATCGGATGGTGGCTGACGATTAGCTGTGCGCCAAAAGTCCTTGCCTGCCCGATCACATCGGCAGTCGCATCGAGGCAGCACATGATCTTTGTGACAGGGGTATTGATATCGCCGACTAAAAATCCGGAATTGTCGTACTCCGGCATATTCTTAAACTTCCAGACACTGTCTAGAAATTCGTATACATCTTTTATGGCGCTCATCTTTTTTTACCTCTTTTTCGCAGATTCAAAAAGAAAAAATCTATTTTCCAAACTACACCTTCGTCTCTTCGGTTATCAGTTCGCAGATATGTAAATAGGCCCGATACACGGGCTCGTTGTGTTCTATTTTTGCACCCTCGGCACGGCTTTTGGCCAGTTTGTAAACCGCTTTCAGATATGATTTTTCGGCCTCGCCGATGGGATTGAGTTTCCCTGAGATGACTTCGGGCCGATCTGCCCAGTCGGGGTTAAAAGCGATATAATCGTTCCAATCCGTCGGAGCTTTACCGCACTCTCCGGTTTGGACGGATAATACCGAATAAGCGTGTTTGGCGTCAATGACTGCGCGCTCTTTAAAAATTACACAGTTATGATCAAGCAGAAATGCCCGCAGGTGTATCGCATCAGTCTGGGGTTGTAAAATCAAGTGCTTTTTTTCATGTGTGAACCAATCGGCTTTGGCGAGAATCTCGAGGATATTCAACCCGCCCATTCCGCAGATAAAGGCGGTGTTGAATTCGTCCGCAGTGACGTTTCGAAAACCGTCAGAAAGACGGAGTTCAGTTTTTGCTTCAAGATGATATGCTTTGACCGTTGCCGCCGCCCGTTCGAGCGGACCTTCGACAACGTCACATAAAAGCGCAGACCGCGCGCTTTCGTTCATGAGTAAGAACGCCGATAAAAGCGCATGGTCCGTTCCGATGTCCGCAATCCGCTCGCACTCTCCCGCTAATGCTGCCGCGAGCGCAAGCCGTGGACTGAGTTTGAGCATTGATTTTTATTTCTGATCGAGATGGTCGTTGATCTTAGTGACCATCTCTTCTACATCGACGCCATGAACCTGACAGGCCTGCTCGAGCGTCTCGCCTCTGGCCGACGGACAACCCAGACAATGCATGCCCATTTCAAGGAAGAATGCCGCAGTCGTGCGGTCTAAATCGAGAATATCGCCGATCAGAGAATCCTTTGTAATTTTCATGATTAAAACCTCCGTATGAACTTTAAATCATTATACCAATAATCACCCTTTCTGTCAACGCAGACGGCGCATCCGTCTGCAAATTGCGTAACCGGGCAGACTGAGCAAGAGCCAAGCCGCCGCAAATGCCGGACAGATTTGCCCTGCCAGATTTCCTTTCTTTTTACTGTAGTCCCAAATCATATGCTTTTTATTGAAAATCAAGCCAATTGCAAGTTCGATTGCGGTCAATCCGAGCGCTCCCGCGATATATCGCACCCCTCTGCTGCGCAGCTTTTTTTCGACGGCGTTTAATAACAACATTGCCGAACCGCCCGCCAGTGCCATAGTAGGGTGAGTTCTTTTACGCCATAATAATTCAATCGCAGGATAAGCAAGTGCGCCGAAGGCGAATAGTTTTTTCTTTTCGTCAGGCATGATTCGCTCCCCTTTCCGGATTATTTTCACCCGTAACGGGAACGGATATACAGCGCGCAAGGCTTAGATAACGTGCGAATTTGCTTGACAGAACATTGAAAATAAGGTAACATTGTGCAAAAGGAGTGGTTTAAATGAAATGCCCGTTTTGCGGCACGCCGGATTCAAGAGTAATCGATACCCGCCCTCAGGACGACGGTGAGAAAATTCGCCGCCGCCGTCTCTGCGAAAAATGCGGCATGCGTTTCACCACACTTGAGACGACCGAGCGAGCAACCGTTTGGGTGGTAAAGAAAAGCGGCGCCCGTGAGGTGTTTGACCCACAGAAAGTTCTCTCCAGCATGGTACGTGCTTGTAAGAAACAAACCATCCCGCTTGAGACACTCGAAAATGTCGTGCGCGGGCTTGAAACCTTGATTTATTCCTCACCGAAGCATGAGATCACGACGGTTGAAATCGGCGAATATATTCTTAAAAAACTGCGCGATCTTGACGAAGTCGCCTATATCCGTTTTGCCTCTGTTTATCGTGATTTTTCTGACATCGAGTCCTTTTCCCGCGAGATTAAAAAGCTCAAGAAACAGAATAATAAAGAGTAGTCGGTCGAATTCCTTTTTCGGCCCTTGTTTAATTGAAAGGAAGTCATATGAACCCTAATGTTCCTCCGAAGGTCGATGGGACGCTGCGTAAATTCGCTCTTCGCGTTCCGGAGATTATTTCAAAATGCAGCGGCATTTCCATATTTGGGAAATTGATCCGATCTATCGTCTTTTCCACCGACGTAGCGATTATTAAAAATGTGAACGCCGACGCCGTGATCGCCGTCTACCCTTTTACTCCGCAGCCTGTCATTACAGAGGCCATTTTAAAAGTCGCGGACATCCCGGTTTTTGTGGGTGTCGGCGGCGGGCTGACCGCCGGAAAGCGTGTGATCAATCTGGCATCCTTTGCCGAGATGCAGGGAGCAATCGGCGTTGTGGTCAACTCCCCAACCGCCGACGAAACCATCTCACAGGTTGCGGCACACATTGATATCCCTGTCGTGGTTACCGTCGCCAACGATTCAATTGACATTGAAAAGCGTATTGCAATGGGAGCTACGATTTTTAACGTCTCCGCGGCTGCCGACACACCGCGCATTGTCGAACAGATTCGGCATTCATATCCTGACTTTCCGGTTATCGCAACGGGCGGTCCGACCGATGAATCGATTCGGACAACTATCGAAGCCGGCGCAAATGCCATCACCTGGACGCCGCCTTCGAACGGGGAAATTTTCAAGAGTATTATGGATGCCTATCGCCGAAATCAACCGCATCCGTAATATATATTTCGGAGGGTGTAAATTGATTTATTATCACGGTACCATGGAAGATCTCAACGAATTAAACGCCGTATCCAAAGACCATGCCGATGCTCAGAACTCCGTTGTATATCTCACACCAAACCGCG
>DAOPZJ010000069.1 GCA_035353335.1 Oscillospiraceae bacterium
AATCATGGATTTTATCAGGGACAAAATCAAAGTGACCTGCGCGCAGCTGAAAAAACTCGCTTATGAGGACCTCGGCACCGTCGGGGAAATCGAATTCGTCGAGAGCGAATATAAAGAGAACAATATTCCGCCGAAAACCGGCTGGAAGCCGTTTTCGTCGGGGACGGACCGGCTCGGCGGCCGCGAAAAGCACTGGTGGATGCGCGCGAAACTCCATGTGCCCGAAGTCGGCGGCGGAAAGCAGATCGCGCTGGAACTGCTGACCGGCACGAGCGGCTGGGACGCGTTGAATCCGCAGTTTATCGTCTACCTCAACGGGCACATGGCGCAGGGCGTCGACGTCAATCACACGGAGGTATTGCTCGAGGGCGGAACCACCGTCGACCTCGTGTTATATTTATATTCGAGCATGCAGGACGCCAAATTCGATTTTTCGGCCCGGTATAAGAGCATCGATCTCGCGTCGGAGGCGATGTATTACGATTTATATGTGCCGTTTTCTTCGCTCGATTGTTTTTCACCCGACAGCGAGGTCTTTATCAATACGCTGAAACAGCTGGAACTCGCGGCAAATCTTCTCGATTTCAGCCAACCGAAGAGCGCGGTTTATTACGCCTCGGTCGCGGCGGCGCGCGGGCAGCTTGAAAAGAGTTTTTACAGGGGCTTGTGCGGCAAAAGCGACGCGGTCGTCGCCTGCATCGGGCACACGCACATCGACGTCGCGTGGCTGTGGCCGCTGCGCCAGACCGTCGAAAAGGCCCAGCGCAGTTTCGCGACCGTCGTCAATCTGATGAAACAATATCCCGAATATAAATTTATGTCCTCGCAGCCGCAGCTGTACCAGTTCGTCAAAGAGCAGGCGCCGGAGCTTTACAAGGAGATCAAAAAGCTCGTGAAGGAAGGCCGATGGGAGGTCGAGGGCGCGACCTGGCTCGAGATGGATACGAATCTCGTCAGCGGCGAATCGCTGGTGCGCCAGATGATCTACGGCAAGCGGTTTATGAAAGAGGAATTCGGCATCGACAGCAAGGTGCTCTGGCTGCCCGACGTCTTCGGCTACAGCGCCGCGCTGCCCCAGATCATGAAAAAGAGCGGCGTCGAGAACTTCATGACCACCAAAATCGCCTGGAACGAGCGCAACAAACTGCCGTACGACTCGTTTTACTGGGAGGGCATCGACGGGAGCCGGGTCTTCTCGTTCTTCGTCACCACGCAGGACAGGCCGTTGAACCGGCGGGGAGACATCTCCTGCACCTACAACGGCAAGATGACCGCCGGGCAGATTCTCGGCACCTGGGAGCGGTATCAGCAGAAACTTTATAACAACGAGACGCTGACCACCTTCGGATACGGCGACGGCGGCGGCGGCCCGACCAAGGAAATGCTCGAGACGCAGCGGCGGCTCTCGTTCGGAATCCCGGGCATTCCGAAGACCGAAATGACTTTTGCGGGAGAGGCGATCGCAAATGCCAGAAAGAACTTTGACAAAAACGCGAAAGACCTCAGGCGTTTTCCGCTGTGGGTGGGCGAGCTCTATCTCGAATTCCACCGCGGCACTTACACCTCCATTGCGAAAAACAAGAAAAACAACCGCAAAAGCGAATTTTTATTCCAAAAGGCCGAGACGCTCGCCCTGACCGACGAACTGCTGCTCGGCGGAAAATATCCGCAGAAGGCCTTCACCGAAGCGTGGCAGACCATTTTGCTCAACCAGTTCCACGACATCATCCCGGGCTCCTCGATTTTCGAAGTCTATGAGGACAGCGACAGACAATATGCCGCGCTCCGGGAAAAAGGCACCGAACTCGCGGAGAAGGCAAAGGGGCGCATCGCGGCGAACATCGGCACCGAAGGCGGCATCGCGGTCTTCAACCCGACCGGCTTTACGTCCGACGGAGAAGTCAAAGTCGACGGGAAGACCGGAAGCGTCAAAGGCATTCCGGCGCACGGATGGAAAGTCACAGAGCCCGATTTCGGCTGCACGGTCAAACTGGACGGGCGGTTCGCGGAAAATAAATTCTATAAGATGACGATCGATATCAGCGGCAGGATCTCCCGGCTGTTTGACAAGAAAAACAAAAGGGAAGTATTCAAGCACGGCGAATTCGGAAACGAGATTCAGATCTTTGAGGATTTTCCGCGCGAATACGACGCCTGGGAGATCAGCGATTATTACAAACAGAAGATGCGCAGGCCCGACGAGGTGCTTGCCATCAAACAGATCACCGACGGCTGCCGCGCGGGATTTTACGTCAAGAAGCGCATTCTCGGCTCGACCATTGAGCAGAACATCTGGCTCTACTCCGATAATCCGCGCATTGACTTTGAGACCGTGATGGACTGGAACGAAGAACATCTGTTGGTCAAAGCGGCTTTCCCGATCGACGTGCTCGCCGACAAGGCGACTTATGAGATCCAGTTCGGCCATCTGCAGCGCCCGACCCATGAAAACACGGACTGGGACAAGGCAAAATTCGAGGTCTGCGCGCACAAATGGGCGGATATCTCGGAGGTCGGTTACGGCGTGTCGCTGCTGAACGACTGTAAATACGGCCACAGCGCCGAGGGCAGCACCCTCAAACTGACGCTGCTGAAATGCGCGACAAGCCCCAACCCCCACGCCGACAAGGGGCATCATGAATTCACCTATTCGCTGCTGCCGCACGTCAGCAATTTCCGCAACACCGGCACGATCAAACAGGCCTATCTGCTCAACTGCCCGTTCGAAGCCGTCAAAGTCGGGAAGCAGGAAGGAAAGCTGGCCGGGAATTTCTCGCTGGTCTCCTGCGCCAATCATAACATCGTCGTCGAGACGGTCAAGAAAGCTGAGGACGGGGACGGCATCATTGTGCGCATGTACGAGAGTTTCGGAAAGCGCTGTGCGGCGGCGCTGGATTTCGGATTCGACGTCAAACAGGTCACGATCTGCAACTTGCTCGAAAATGAGATCAGGGACCTGGCCGTGAAAAACAACAAGGTCAAGATTGCCGTGGGCAATTTCGAAATCGTGACCTTGAAAATCCGCGTCTGAGTCCCCCCGCTGGGAAAATTTAGAGTTGTAATCAGGAAATTGTTATGGTATAATGATTCTTTGAGAAAGGTGGTGTTATTTTGGAGAACAATAAGGTGACGCTGAAAGTCGGACCGTTAAGTTTGAACCTGACGACAAGCGATACCGCCCAGTATGCCCAGGCACTCGCGGCTGAACTCGATTCCCGTCTGACCGCCATGATGAACTCCAATCAGAACATGACCTTGGCGCAGGCGATGGCACTCATTTCGCTCGATGCGATGGACAGCGTCAAAAAAGCGAATGACGCCGCGGACAATCTGCGCGGTTTGCTCAAAACTTATCTGGAAGATGTCAACAAGTACCGAAGCGCGGCAGAGGACGCCAAGCGTGAAAACGATCGGCTGCGCGCGGAACTGGACACCAAAAACCGCTAAAAAGACAGGGGGAAACACAATGAAAACCGCATCCAAAATCACCGGGCTGATACTGGCGCTTGTCATGGCGGTGTCGCTGTTCGGCACTTCCGCGTTCGCCACATCATCGGCCCCCACATCGTCCACCACCTCCGGACCGAGAACGTACAGCATTACATATTCGGTTCAGATTGCGGACTCCGTTCCGCCGGTTCTCCAGCAGATGACCTTTAACGGCGGTATTGAGGGCGTTGCGACCACCCTCTACGGCACGGAACAGGTCACACCGATTCTCGTCAACACCCTGGGTGCTTCCAAAGCGGCCGCCTACACGTTTGTGGGCTGGTCGATCGACAACACGCTTTATCAGCCGGGCGCGAGCTTCAAACCGACGACTTATAAAACGGGTTATATCGCGTATGCCGTCTTCAGGACGGCGAAAGTGGTCATCGGCTTTACCGCCGGTTCCAGCAATCTGCCGACCCCGGTGACCGGGACCCTGCCGGAGGCAATCACAACCACTCCGACCGGCACGTTCACTTTCCCGACGACAGACCTGGCCCGCCGCAATTACACATTCAACGGCTGGCTGTTCAACGGCAAGGTCTACCAGCCGGGCACAGCCTATACGCTCAGCAACGTCAACATCTCGAGCATGGACAACAACGGAAATATCTACATGAACGCCGAAGCGACCTGGAAAGAGAACGCAAACAAGAAATATCTCCTGGTTCTTACTCCGGGCATCGCAAGCACCGACGCGAACCCGATCAAACCGGTGGAACACGGCCTTTTTGACGCCAACGCCGAAATCAACGTCTATGCCATCCCTTGCCCGTTCACCTATGCGGGATATAAATTCGCGGGCTGGAATCTCAAGTCGACTTCCTTCACCGAAAAGTATCCGACATTAAAGATCGTCGAGGACAGTTATCTCTCGGCTCAATGGGAACCCGTCACCAGCTCGGCGGCATCCTCCGTCGCAAGCTCCGTGAGTTCCAAGACCAGTTCGTCGGTGAGCTCCAAGACCAGTTCCAAGACCAGCTCCAAGACCAGTTCCAAAGCGAGTTCGCAGGTGAGTTCCGCGGTCTCCTCGGTGGTTTCGGCGCCCGCTTATGAGAGCATGACAATCACCGATCCGGCCACAAGCATCATCGTCAGCGGCACGTTCCTCAACGACACTACGCTGACGGTCGTCAGGCTGGCATCGGAAACCGCTTCCGACTCCTTTGTCGCAAGGCTGCTCACGGGAGCCATCGCCGGATATGACATCACACTGACAAACCCGAACGAACTCAGCGGATTCAAGGGCTCCATCCGCTTCCCGTTCACACCGATTACGCTGGCCGAAGATACGGCCGTCATCACTTATCACATCATGCCGTACGCGCAGTATGCCGCCAAGAGCAACGGCTCCATGATGCTGTTCGAAAAGGACGCTGACGGCAATTATGCCGCAAAGACAGGGGCCGACCCGATTCTTGCGACGACTTATTACGAGCTTGACGACTACGTCATCACCAAAGTGCTCGGCGCCGCCGCTCCGACCTCGGGCGCGTTTATGCTCTCGGCCGACACGGTCGCCGTGTTCACCATCGAGCTCAACGCGGCGGGAACCAATCTGACCGGTACCACGGTTCCGTTCGATTCGCTCTCCCCGTTCGTGATCCTCTCGGCAAAATATGACGCGGCTGCGGTACCGGGAAGCACCGACAACACCGGCCTCAACCCGCTGATTTTTGTCGGCATCGGCGTCGCGGTTCTGGCTGCGGTCGGCATCGTCATCATCCTTGCGTCGCGCAAAAAGGCTCCGAGAAAGCCCCGCGAAGACGAAGACGAATCCGATGTTCTGATGAGCTAAAACAAGATCATATGCAATGAAAAGGAGCGGCCTTCGCCGCTCCTTTTTTGTTTGCCGGAATATCCGCCCGGGCAGTCCCATATGCTTTGTATGAACCAAACGATACAAAGGGGTGGGCATATGCCGAAAAAAGATCGACAGAACTATTTCAGGATTTTTCTCATTGCGGCTGCACTGGCGGTCTGCGGACTGATCGTCTGGGCGATCATCGCCGCCGATAAGCCGCCGAAACTTTCAAAAGTGCCCAAGACCTATGACAACCTGGTCACGGCGCTCGTCGGGGAAAACACGGCAAACAAAAAATATTTGCTGTATGCCGGGAAAGCCGACAGCGAGGGCAACACCGGAGCCGCGGTGCTGTTTCGGGCGATCGCGGCGGGAGAGCGGGTCCACATCGGCCGGGAATACGCGCTGGCCAACGACGTCTCGCCGCTGATGATGCCGCCCGCGGGCAGCGTGACCGTCGGGGATACCGAAGAAAATCTGGAAGCCTGCATCAAAGGCGAAAATTACGAGACCACGCTGATGTATCCCAAATTCGCGCAAACGGCGGAAGATGAAAAATATACGGCGGCAACGGACGCATTCGATGAGATCGGAAAAGCCGAAGCCGTCCATGAGCAGCTGTACAAAGAGATGCTGACGAATTTGGAAAAGACGGGCGGCGTAAAGGAAGCCGCGACTTATTATGTCTGTCCTGTCTGCGGGAACGTCACCGAGGGCGAAGCGCCCGACCGGTGCCCCATCTGCGACACACCGGGCTCGAAATGGGCGGAATACAGATAAAAAACGCCGCTGAAAAAAGCATTTTGTAAAAAGCGGGCTTATACCCGCCGGGCGGGCTGTCCACAGCCCGCTCTGCTTTATTGTTAATTTTTTTATTCGGTCTCCTCGAGCAAAACCACCGCATGCGCGCGGATGGCGAGGCCTTCGCCGGTGACGCCGAGGCCCTCCTCGGTCTTGGCTTTGACGCTGATGCGGTCGAATTCGACGACGCAGGCATCGGCGAGGTTATCGCGCATCTTTTCGATATAGGGCGCCAGTTTCGGCGCCTGTGCGATGATGGTGACATCGGCGTTGCCGAGCCAATAACCCCTTTGGGAGACCAGTTCGATGACATGCCTGAGCAGCTCCATGCTGTCGGCTCCGCGATATCTTTCGTCGGTATCGGGAAAAAGTCTTCCGATATCGCCGAGCGCCGCCGCGCCGAGCAGGGCATCGATGAGCGCGTGAACCGCGGCGTCGGCGTCGGAGTGGCCGAGCAGGCCCTTTTCATACGGAATCTCGATTCCGCACAAGATGAGCTTTCGGCCTGTTTCAAGCCGATGGAGATCATATCCGTGACCGATTCTCATGATTACCAACCTTTCTTGCAAGTGCCTTTTCAATCAACCGGTTATGTTTCTCTTTCCGAGAGCATTTCGGCGACCGCGACGTCAATCGGGCCGGTCAATTTGATATTGTGAGGGTCTCCCTTGCTTAAGAAAACCGGGTGCCCCATAAATTCAAACAATTGGCAGTCGTCGCGGAAATCCATTCCGGCGGAAGCGGCCACCGACATCGCCCCGCGATAAAGGCCCGCGTCAAAGACCTGAGGGGTCTGGACGGTAAAAAAACGGTCGCGGTCGGCGGTTCTGACGACAAAACCGTCGCGTGCCTCTTTGAGCGAATCGGTGGCGGCGAGCGAGGGAACGGCGGCGCCGTATTTTTCCGCGTCCGCGCAGACGGCATTGATCAATTCGACGGTGACAAGAGGACGTGCGCCGTCATGGACCGCGATCAGTTCGATTTCGGCATCGGTCTGCTCAAGCGCGGCTGCCGCCGATTCCTGGCGGGTCTTTCCGCCTGTGACGACGGCTTTGAGTTTGGTGATGCCCAGCGTTTTTGCCAAATCCCAAAAAGCCAGAACGTCGGTCTGTTTGGCGGCGATAATAATTTCAGTCACACAGTCGGAGCGCTGAGCGGCGAGGAGCGGCCCGGCGACTGCCGGACGCCCGTTCAGGGATATGAATATTTTGTCCCTGCCCATTCGGCTCGCGCTGCCCGCAGCCGCAATGATAAATGCTGTCTTTTTCATAAAGTGCCATCCTTTATCCCGGGGTTTCGCAAGCGTCCGGCGAAAGGCCGGATCTTCTTTTTTATTTTCTATAATGAGCATTATTATATGCTGACAATGGATTTTCGGCTTTGTTCCCCCGGGTATTATTTTAACACAAACACGGTTGATACGCAATTAAAAATGTGGTAGAATAACTTTGACAAAAAGCGCGCGGAACATCGGGACTCGGAAATGACGCGCTGCGCCGCAAAAACGGCGTCTCGGGAGGTAAAAATGATAAAACTGAAAAACCCGCTCTTCAAAAAACGGGAGAACCTGATGGTCTGGAAGGTCTTTCTGACCGCTCTGGGAATCGGCGTAATTATGATTTTGCCGTTCATCATCAAAGACAGGGGATATTTTTTCTATTACGGCGACTATAACGTCCAGCAGGTGCCTTTCTGGCAGTACTGCGCCGAGCAGATCAAAAGCGGAAATTTCCTCTGGAGCTGGGAGACCGACCTCGGTTCCGACTTTATCAGTTCCTACAGCTTTTATACCATCGGCAGCCCGTTTTTCTGGTTTGCGATGATCTTCCCCTCCTCCTGGATGCCCGCGCTGATGGGCCCGCTGATGATGCTCAAAATGGCATTCGCGGCGGTCGGGGCGTTCTTATTTATGCGCCGTTATCTCAAAGACCCGGATTACGCGATGGTCGGCGCGCTGTTATACGCCTTCTCCTCCTATACGGTTTATAATATATTCTTCAATCACTTCATTGATGTCGTCGCGGTGTTCCCGTTTATGCTGCTCGCGTTCGATCTCCTTTTCGAAGAAAACAAATGGGGCTGGTTCGCGCTGTTCACGGCAGTCAACGTCCTGACCAACTATTTCTTCTTTGTCGGCGAAGTTCTCTTCTTTATCATGTATTACGTATTGCGCGTGACCTGTCCGGACGACTGGAAGTTCGATTTCAAAAAACTGCTGCACGCCGTCGCCGAAGCGCTGATCGGAGTCGCCGTCTCCGCGTTTATGATGCTCCCGAGTTTTATTGAGCTGATGTCGAATCCGCGGCTGAATTCGGTCTTCAACGGCTGGGGTTTTTATATTTACGGCGAGACGAGGCGGTACATGGGCATCTTGCAGGCGCTGCTGTTCCCGCCCGAGCTGCCGCACTTCACCTATTTTATCGAGGACTCCAACACCCGCTGGCAGTCGGTCGCCGCCTGGCTGCCGTTATTCGCGCTTTCGATGGTCATTGCGTTTCTTGCGGCCAAAAAGTCCAAAGGCAGCTGGCAGAAACGCATATTGGTCTGCTTCGGCGTCGCGCTGTTAATGCCCGGCGTCGGCAGTATCTTCTATCTGATGAAAGCGGTCTATTATTCGCGCTGGCTGTATATGGCGGTTATGGTCATGGCGCTGATCACGGTCAGGGTGCTTGAGGACTTTGAGGATTACGATTTAAAACTCGGCATGAAATGGAACGCGATCTTCACGTTGTTTTTGTTGATTCCGATCGCGTTTTTACCTGTGGTCTCCGGGGACAACACGGTCTCGTCGGTGGGTCTTTACGTCAAAAACTGGGGCGCGCCGATCATGTTTGCCATCAATGCCTGCATCACGGTCGCCTGTATGGTATTTCTCTATCTGCTGTATGAACGGCTGCTGAAAAAAGGCAAGATCGCGTCGTTCAAAAAGTATATTTCGCTTTCGCTGATTTTGGTCATCTGCCTTTATTCGCTGTTCATCCTGACCGCGGGCAAGGCCTCTTCGGAGAGCACGAAAGAGTTGGTCGACAACTCCCTGAACTCGGCCGATCTTCAGATTCCGGGCGCGCCGGAGGATGAGTTTTACCGCATCGACGTGCTCGACGGACTCGACAATCAGGGGTTATATTGGCGCAAATCCTCAATCAACTTCTTCCACAGCGTCGTCTCGCCTTCTATCATGGAATTCTACGAGTTCATCGGCGAGGAGCGCAACGTCGCGTCCCGTCCTTCGGCTACCCGAAACGGCCTGCGCTCGATCACCTCGGTCAAATATATCTTCGAAAAAGAAGGAAAAACCTCCTACCAGTCGTTATACAACACGACTTCGCTGACCAATATGAACGGGTACGACGTCTATGTCAACAACAACTATATCCCGTTCGGCTTCACTTATAAGAATTTCATTTTGGAATACGACGCGAAGAAGGTCGATACCAGCAAAATCAGCGATCTGATGGTTTACGCCCTTGTGCTGGATGACACCGCCGCGGGGCAATATTCCTATCTGTTCGACAGTCAGATCATGTATCCGAGCGAAGAATTGGATTTGACCTCTGCCGGATTCAACGCCGCGGTTGAGGCGCGAAAAACCGAGACCGCATATCATTACACCCGTTCAAATAAGGGGTATTCGGTGGACATCGATTTAGCCAAAGATAATCTCGTGTTCTTCAGCGTGCCGTTTGAGGCCGGCTGGAGCGCGACCGTCAACGGCGAGCCCGCCGCGATTGTAAAAGCCAATGCCGGGCTCACGGCGGTTTTGGCGAAATCGGGGCACAATCACATCGAATTCACCTATCAGGTTCCGGGCCTTGAAAAAGGACTTCTCATCAGCGCGGCGGGGCTTGTTCTGCTGGCCGTGCTGTTCGTCATCGGCGCGGTTTCGGACAGGAAGAAAAAGCGGCTTGCGGCACTCGAGCCGGCTTTTGTGCCGGGAAACGCCGCCGAAGCGGAATTGACACCGGCTGAGAATCTTTTCTCGGAACCGGTCAGCCCGGAACCGTCCGCTACCGAGCCGACGATTACGACAGCCGGCGAAGGCGAGCCGCCGGAGGAACAATTGCAGCAGGAAAAACCAAAAACGGAAGACGGGAAAAAGGACTGACGGAAACAATCCTCAATCAGAAACGGAAAGGGAGTTTGCGGTATGGCAAAGACGCTGTATGTCGTCGTCCCCTGCTATAATGAGCAGGAGGTGTTTCCCGAGACCCAAAAGCGGCTGTGTGAAAAACTTGCCGCTTTGATCGCCGGGAACAAGGTGACGGATCAAAGCCGGATTTTCTTTGTCAACGACGGAAGCAAAGATACGACCTGGAAGCTGATCACCGAGGCCTATGAGAGCGAGCCGCTTGTCTGCGGCATGTCGCTGTCGCGCAACCGCGGGCATCAAAACGCTTTGCTTGCGGGACTGCTCTCGGCGGCCGAACACTGCGATTTCACGATTTCCATCGACGCCGATCTGCAGGACGACATCAACGTATTCGACGAGATGATCGCAAAATACGACGCCGGCGCGGACATCGTCTACGGCGTCAGAGGCGCGCGGGAGACCGATACCGCTTTTAAGCGCAACACCGCGCAGAGTTTTTATAAATTTTCGGCAAAAATGGGTGTCGATACCGTTTATAATCACGCCGATTTCCGCCTGATGAGCCGCCGCGCGATTGAGGCGCTGCGCGAATTCAAAGAAGTCAACCTCTATCTGCGCGGATTGGTTCCGCTGCTCGGCTTCAAGACCGACAAGGTACTGTATGAGCGTACCCCGCGAACGGCGGGCGTCTCCAAATATCCGTTGAAACGGATGCTCGCGCTTGCCCTCGACGGCATCACGGGATTCTCGGTCAAACCGATCCGGATGGTGTTTTGGACGGGGGTGTGGATTATGGTTCTCGCGCTCATTGCGTTCATAGCCGGATTGGTGCTCTATTTGTGCGGCGTGTTTGAAACCGGGATGATGGCGATTGTCGCCGCGCTGTTCTGGCTCGGCGGCATTCAATTGATCGCCATGGGAGTCGTGGGTGAATACGTCGGCAAGGCATATATGGAGACCAAGCATCGGCCGCGGTTTGTGATTTCGGACATCAGAGTCAAATGAGTGCTTTTTACGATCGGGTTTACGACGCCGTCAAGAGAATCCCGAAAGGCCGGGTTGCCACTTACGGGCAGATCGCGGCGATTGCGGGCAATTCGAGAGCGGCGAGAGCGGTCGGTTGGGCGCTGCACGTCAACCCCCAGCCGGGCGTGATTCCGTGTCACCGGGTCATCAACCGGTTCGGCAAGATCTGCGAGGGCTTTGCGTTCGGGGGTCCCGAGGTTCAAAAGCGCATGCTCGAAGAAGAGGGCGTCGAAGTCAGCGGGGATTTGTTCGTCGACTTGTCGAAGTACGGGATTTAGTCACATTTTTCGTTTATAGATATATAATGTATAGCGTTGACCCCGGAATTATAAAAGCCGCCGGAACGAAACCGGCGGCTTTTCGGTGTGGAAAATTCTTTGGAAAATGTTTATGAAAGTTTTTGAAGCAAAAAGTCTTGACAGGGGCCCGGCGGTATGATAATATGGTCGAGCGCCTTTTGGA
>DAOPZJ010000070.1:0-4793 GCA_035353335.1 Oscillospiraceae bacterium
CCCGTAACGCCCCTACAATGAAAATTTCCATTCGCGTCGAAATTCCGACCGTTGGCGTAAAAATGTATTTTTATTCAATAAAGAATGTTACAATCCTCCCGTTACCTGTGAAAGGAGCGATTTTATTTTGCCAGAAAACGAAAAAAAGAAAAAAATCAAACCCGCTTATTCGGTCCTCCGAAACATGGGATTTTTGCTCAAAAACCTTTGGGCGGCCGACAAATTCACGGTGCTCTCCCTGCCGATCGCGATGGCCTGCGCCGTCGCGCTGCGTTATGCCTGGATCTACCTGCCCAAATTCGTCATCGATCAGGTGACGAACGGCTCGTCAGTCGGGCAGATCGCGCTTGCTACCGGCATCTTTGTCGTGGCCTGTATCGTGATTGAATCGATCAACGGCTATTTTTCCGGCAACGCGGGCAACCGATTCATGAAAGTCACCGTCAACTTCCAGCATCGCATTTTTAAAAAGACCCTGAACTGCGATTACGCGCTGCTCGAGGGCTCCGAAGGCCAGACCAAATACCAAAAGGCGAAGAGCTGCGAGGGAGACTCTTTCAACGACCGCGCCAACTCCACTTCAATGATTTGGAACTTCTTCCAGACCACGCAGAACGTTTTGATGTTCATCCTGTTCACCACGGTGCTGTCGGTCGTAAACCCGCTGATCGTCGTGCTGGTTTTAGTCGGCTCCGGCGCGGAACTGCTTGCGCGCCTCGCGTTTGAGAAATGGGTCGAGAAGCAGAAGGACCGCTGGGCCAAGACCGACAAGCGCCAGAATTACGTCATCAAGACCTCATCCGATTCCAAATCAGGCAAAGACATCCGCATTTATAAGATGAGCAAATGGTTCGCCGACCTGCGCGAGATGCTCTTGAAAGAGCAGATCAAGAACCGCCGCGAGCGCAATTTCAAAGAGCTCGTCTCCGATATTCCGTACCTCCTCAACACCTTCCTGCGTGACGCCCTTGCGTATGCGTATCTGGCGTGGAAAGCGTCGATCGGCGAGATCTCCGTCGGCGACCTGATCCTCTATTTCAACGCCATCACCCTGTTCTCGACCCAGATGCAAAACGTCGTCGGCTGGATTCACGAGATCAATCTCTCGAACTATAAGATCTGCGACCTGCGCAGCTATCTCGATATGCCCGACCGGCCCGACCCGGTAAATCCGACCGACGTCACTTCTCTTTCCCGCCCGCTGACCATCGAGTTTTGCGGCGTCTGCTTCTCCTATCCCGGTTCGGAGAAACTGATCCTCGACCACCTCAGTATGCAGATTCGCGGCGGCGAGAAGATCGCGCTGGTCGGAGTGAACGGTGCGGGCAAAACCACCATCGTAAAACTTTTATGCGGATTTTATCAGCCGACAAAAGGAAAGATTCTCATCGGCGGGCAGGATATCGCCAACATGCGCCGCGAAGATATTTTTTCCCTGCTCTCGGCGGTCTTTCAGGATATCTCCCTGCTGCCCGTCACCGTCGCTCAGAACGTCGCGATGAAAAAACCGGAAGACGTCGACTATGCGCTCGTCAAAGATTGTTTGGAGCGCGCGGGCATCTGGGAACACGTCTCACAGCTGCCCCAAGCGGAAAACACCCAGCTTCTGCGCTTCATCCACGACGACGGTGTGATGCTTTCGGGCGGCGAACAGCAAAAACTGCTGCTGGCAAGGTCCCTCTATAAACAAGCGCCGGTACTGATTCTCGACGAACCGACCGCGGCGCTCGACCCGATCTCCGAAAGCGAGGTCTATGACAAATACCAGGAGCTCGCCGGAAGCAGCACGGTGCTGTTCATCTCCCACCGGCTGGCCTCGACCCGCTTCTGCGACCGCATTTTCTTTTTGGAAAACGGCGCGATCACCGAGCGCGGCAGCCATGCCGAACTCATGACGGCCGGCGGCAAATACGCCGGGATGTTTGAAATTCAAAGCCACTATTATAAAGAAAACGTCACACCGAACGGCAATCTCGCTTTGGAAGGGGGTGCGGTCTGATGTCAAATAATAAAGACACGGCAAACAACGAAAATCCGAAAAAGGAAAAGCTCTCAAAGCGCATGGCCGCCACCGTCCGCGCGATGGTCAAGTGCTACAAACTCGCCAACTCGCTCGACAAATGGATCGTTCCGCTGTCCTGGCTGCGCTGCATCATCAACTCCTCTTACGCGATGGTCGCGACGCTGATCCTCTCCCAAGTGCTTGATATGCTCTATGCGCACAAGCCGTTCAAGGAGATTTTGATCCAAATCGTCATCGCCGAATGCACTATTCTGGCATTAAACACCGCCTCAACCGTCATCGGAAAGTACATGAACATCCATAAGGAAGTCGCCACATTGAACTATGCCGCCCGCACCGGCGAAAAGACCCTCAGTATGGACTATCCGCTGCTCGACAGCCCCCGCTCGCAGGATCTGCGCCGCCGCATTCAGGAGGATAACCTGATGGGCTTCGGCTTAAAGAGCATTCTGGATATGATCTATTGGCTGCCGAGAACCCTCGGCAACGGCGTCACCGCAATCGTCCTGCTCTGGCCTCTGCTGACCGGCACGGGAATCTTCAAACAATGGGACTTCTACGTCTACTTCTTCCTGTCCGTGATCTCATATCTTTTAGTCAGCATGCTTCCCTCTTTGAAACTCAACAAGATCTGGTTCAAAGAGATGGAGGAAAAGAGCATCGAAAAAAAATCCATCATGTATTACATCTTCGAATCCGGACAGATGGAATATAAAATGGGCAAAGATATCCGCCTGTTCGGCGGGCAGGAGATGCTCGAAGAGGAGATCGAACCCGGCCGCAAATGGTGGTTTAAAAAGTTCGAGCGGTACGGCCGCCTGAACGGCACCGGCTGGATTTTGGGCAGCATCCCCGAATATCTCCTCACGGGCGGCTCCTATTTCTACACCGCCATCAAATGCGCGGCGGGCGTCTTCGGCGTCGGCGGCATGTACCGCTACGCAAAGGGCTTCACCGATTTCATCCGGTGCATCTCCAATATCGTCCAACAGCTCACCTATTTTGAAGTCGCCGCGAAGCGGCAGGAGAGCACCCTCGAATTCCTCTCGATCCCGAATGAGATGTATAAAGGCACCCTCCCGGTCGAAAAGCGCGTCCACTGCGACGGCGGCGACAACGACTATCTGGTCGAGTTTAAAAACGTCTCGTTCCAATACCCGGGCACCGGGGAATACGCCCTGCGCCATTTCTCGATGAAACTGCACATCGGCGAAAAACTCGCGATGGTCGGCATGAACGGCAGCGGCAAGACGACGATGATCAAACTCTTGTGCCGCCTTTACGACCCCACCGAGGGCGAGATCACCTTAAACGGCATCGACATCCGCAAATACGACTATGAGGAATATATGCGCATCTTCGGCGTGGTCTTTCAGGACTTCAACCTGTTCGCCGTCTCGCTCGGTCAAAACGTCGCCGCCAACGTCGAATACGACGCCTCAAAAGTCGAAGAGTGCTGTAAAAAGTCCGGCCTCGGGCTCGATAAACCCGGAGATGTTTCCCACCTGACCTCCGAGACCTGCCTGTATAAAAACTACGACGAAAACGGCGTCGAGATCTCGGGCGGCGAGGCCCAGAAGATCGCGCTTGCAAGAGCGCTCTACAAAGACGCGCCGTTCATCGTCCTCGACGAGCCGACCGCAGCTCTCGACCCCATCGCCGAATATGAGATCTACTCCAAATTCAATGAAATCGTCGGCGACAAGACGGCCATCTACATCAGCCACCGCCTGTCGAGCTGCCGGTTCTGCGACGACATCGCGGTCTTCGACAAAGGCCGCCTCGTCCAGCGCGGCAGCCACGACCAGCTGATTCAGAATCCCACCGGCAAATATTACGAACTCTGGAACGCCCAGGCCCAATATTACGCATAGTACTGGGCCTGCGCAACTATTACGCGTAATATTGGGAATGCGCAGCTACTACGCGTAATTCAGAATTCAGAATTAAGAATTAAGAATTCAGAAATCTAAAACCCGCCCTCCGGCGGGTTTTAAATTTTTTTAGGGCGTGACGACTCGGCACGCCGTCTTGCCTCCCTTGTATTCATCAACAGCGCACCGTTGATGCGGGAATGGGGGAAGGAGTTCGTATACGTAACTCTACCGTCCGCAGCATTCCGCCCCCGTCCCCGTCGCACGGATTATCCCCGCCCCTGTCGCACAGATTAACGCGCGGTACCTTACTTCTTCACTATTCACTCTTCACTATTCACTATTCACTAATTCGTCTACCGCCTTGCAGTGGTGGTGGGATTCCGTCCCCGCCGTACGCATTGTTCCGGGCAACGGCGCGTCAGGCGGGCCGTGGCCCGTGATGCCGCGCCCTACAAATTATAAAAAATTCCCCAAAATCCGCCGGTTTACAATAATTTTGCAAGCAAAGTGCCAAAATGTAACCGAAAATGTAACCTTTTTGTGATATTATTGCAGTACAAAGCACATAGGCCACGAAATTTGTAACCTTTAAAGGCATATGTCACTGACAGAAAGGATACGAAATGAAAAAGAGCCCCCTGATCACAGCACTCCTCCTGCTGCTTTTCGCAAGCCTTCTCTCCGGCATCCTGGCCGTCTGCTATACGGCTGCCGACATCATACATAACGAAGCCGTCAAGCCGGGATATTCCTGGGCCGAAAACAGACGCGTCACGGCGCAGGCCGAATTCACCTCGGGCCTTTATTTCCGGTAATTCCATTCAACAAAAATATCTTCGCAGGGCGAAAACGGGCATATCCCGCTTTTCGTCCTGCGTTTTGATGTTTTGAAA